>CAZGYW010000038.1:0-11812 GCA_964530495.1 uncultured Anaerolineae bacterium | reverse complement strand
GGCGTCAAAACGCCCGTGCCGTTCAGCGTGAAGGCGGATGGCGGCGTGGAGATGGTCTACGGGCGCTACCTGTTCCGCAGGGTGGGGGAGCTGACGTAATGGCCGATTCCAGCCAGGGGCCCATCCGCATCCTGCATTTCGCCGACCTGCACATCGGCCTGGAGAGCTACGGCCGTACCGACCCGGCCAGCGGGCTGTCCTCCCGCGTGGTGGACTTCTTCGCCCGGCTGGCGGAGATCCGCGCTTACGCGGAAGCGCACGGCGCCGACCTGGCGATCTTCGCCGGGGATGTCTTCCAGACGCGCGCGCCCAGCCCGACCTTCCAGCGCGAGTTCGCCCGCTTCGTGCGCGACCTGGCCGCCCTGTGCCCGGTCGTGTTGCTGGTGGGCAACCATGACCTGCCGGCCAGCCCCGGCAAAGCGGCCAGCATCGAGATCTACCACACGCTCGAAGTGCCGAACGTGATCGTCGGCGTGGACTACGCCGTACACCGCATCCAGACGAAACGCGGCCCGGTGCAGGTCGCCACCGCCCCCTATCCGATTCCGGGCCGCCTCCTGCCGGAGCGCGCCGCGCGCGGGCTGACCATCGACCAGATCGACGCGGCGCTCCAGGCGGCACTGGAAGAACGGCTGCACGCCCTGGCGGAAGCAGTGGACGCCGATCCCGCGCCGCGCGTGCTGGCCGGGCATTTCAGCGTACAGGGGGCGCGGGCCGGGTCGGAACGGGCGGCGATGCTCGGCCGGGATGTGACCGTGCGCCTGGAAGCGGTATCCGATCTGCGCTGGGACTACGTGGCGCTGGGTCACCTCCACCGCCACCAGTGCCTGACGCCCGGCCGCACCAACGCGCCGCCCGTCGTTTACAGCGGCAGCCTGGAGCGGGTGGATTTCAGCGAGGAAGGCGAGCCGAAGGGCTTTTGCTGGGTGGAACTGCAGCGCAGCCGGGCGGACTGGCGTTTCGAGAGCGTCAACGCGCGCCCGTTCGTCACCATCCAGGCCGATGCGCGCGCCAGCCGCGACCCGACCGCTGACGTGCTGCGCGCGATCGGGCAGCACGACGTGCGGGACGCGGTGGTGCGGGTCAGCGTCCGGCTGGACGAGGAGCACGCCCCCCTGCTGCGGGAGGCGGACGTCCGCGCCGCACTGCGCCAGGCCGGGGCGGATCACGTGGCGGGTCTGGCGCGGGAGATCGAGCGCCCGGTCCGGGCGCGGCTGGGCGGCAATCCGGAGCAGCTTCTGCCGGAAGAGCTGCTGGAACGCTACTTCCAGGCGAAAGATGTGCCGCCGGAGCGCCTCCGCACCCTGCTCGATACCGCCCGCGGCCTGATCGAACGCGATTAGAAGCGACAAACAGGGCACGGATTCACACGGATGGAGCACGGATTCTCACGGATAGAACAACATGGATTCAAACCTGTGAAAATCCGTTTCGTGTCTTTCCAATGCTACGCTTTATCCGTGAAGACCCGTGTCCAATCCGTGAGAATCCGTGCCCAATGTTTTTGTTCTTCCGTGCCCCATGGCTGTTTTCCAATTCGCCCGGCGCGGGTTACACTGATCCTGCGGCGGCGTGACCGCTGATCGCGCGCTGCTGCTTCTAACTCAACACTCAACACTCAACATTCAAAACTGGCCTGTCCCATGCTCCCTGTCCGCCTGACCCTCCTCAACTTCATGCCCTTCCGCGCGCCGGACCCCGTGATCTTCGCCGGGCTGCACCTGGCCTGCCTCAGCGGGCCGAACGGCGCGGGCAAGTCCTCCCTGCTGGACGCGATCACCTGGGCGCTGTGGGGCCGGGCGCGCGGCGGCTCCGACCAGGAGCTGATCGCGCTCGGCGCGGACGAGATGAGCGTGGAGCTGGACTTCGAGCAGGGCGGCGCGCTGTACCGCGTGACCCGCCAGCGCAGCCGCAAGCGCCGCCAGGGCAGCCTGAGCCTGTTCGTCCGCGATGACGCAACCGGCGGCTTTTCGGAGATCAGCGCCGGGTCGCTGCGCGCCACCCAGGATCGCATCACCGCCCTGCTGCGCCTGGATTACGACACCTTCGTGCACAGCGCCTTCCTGCAGCAGGGCAAGGCGGACGCCTTCACCACCCGCCCGCCTGCCGAGCGCAAGAAAATCCTGGCGGATATCCTGGGGCTGGAGGCGTGGCGCCAGTACGAGGAGCGCGCCCGGCTGCGCCTGGGCGAGATCGAAACCGCGCTGGGCAACATCGACGGGCGGCTGGCCCAGATCGAGGATGACCTGGCCCACCGGCCGGAGTTGGAGCGCGAGCTGGCCGCCGCCGAGAGCGACTACGCCAGCGCCGAGGAGTCCCTCCACGCCGCGGAAGCGCAGTACGACGCGATCAAGGATGCCCCCGCCCGGTTGCGGGCCGCGGTTGACCGCCAGGCCGACCTGGTCCGGCGGCTGCGCGAATACGCGGGCGACGAGACCGCGCTGCTGGCCGAGCTGGAGCGCCAGACCGCGCGCGCTGCCGGCTACGAGGCGATCATCGCCCAGCGCGAAGCGATCGAAGAAGGCTTCGCCACGCTGGAAGCCGCTCGCCAGGCGGACCAATCCCTGAGCGACAAGCTCATGTCTTTGCAGGACGCCGAGGCGCGCCGCCACACGCTGGAAGGCGGCATCGCCGCCGCCCGCGCCGCCCTGGAAGCACAGGCCGGCGACCACCGCGGCGCGATCGAAGAGCTGGCGCGGCTGGCGAGCACCGACGCCATCAGCGCCGACCTGGACGCGGTTGAGGCGGAGATCGCCGCGCTGGCCGCCCGCGAGGCTGAGCGCGACCGGCTGCGGGAGGCGATCAGCGCCCTGAACGCCGAGGCTGCCGGGCTGACCAGCGCCAACGAGGCCCTGCGCGCCGAGATGCGCCAGATCCGGGCCCGGATGGATACCCTGGCCGCCGCCGACCCGGAATCAGCCGTGTGCCCCACCTGCCAGCAGCCGTTGCCGCCCGCCCGGCGCGCCGCCCTGCTGGAGGAGTACCGCGCCGACGGCACGGCGCGCGGTGACCGCTACCGGGTCAACGCCGCCCGCCTGGACGCGATCGCGGAAACCGTCCGCGCCCACGAAGGGCAGGTGAAGGCTGTGCTGAACGCCATCGCGCCGCTGGCTGCGCTCCGCCAGCAGGCCGGGGAGCTGCGCGCCCGGCAGGCCGCCGCCCGCGATGCCGACTCCCGCCTGGGCGCCGCGCGCGCCGCGCTGGCCAGCATTGAGAGCGCGCTGGAAGCCGGGAACTATGCCGGGGAAGCCCGCGCCCAGCTGGCCGCCCTGCAGGACGAGATCGCCCGGCTGGGCTATGACCGTTCCGCGCACGCCGCCGCGCGCGACAACCTCTCCGCTTTCCAGACGTATGAGCGCCGCCGGCAGGAGCTGGCCCTGGCCCTGGAGCAACTGCCGGAGGCGGCGCGGGCGCGCGACGCGGCGCAGTCCCGCCTGGAGCGGCTGCGCCAGGTGTGGGTGGAAGATGCCGCCGCCGCGGAGGCGATGGACGCCACGCTTGAGCAGTTGCGGGCGCAGGTGGCGGAGGCTAACCGCCGCTTTGACGAGGCGCGGACGCTGCGCGCCACCTGGCACACCGCCGGGGAGCGCCGGGCGCGGGTCCAGCAGGCGCTGAAGGCATTGGAGGCCGCTCGCCAGCGCCGCGCCGCCCTGCTGGATCGGCGGGCCGCGCTGCTGGACGAGCAGGGCATTTATGAGGAGCTGCGCGAGGCTTTCGGCAAGAACGGCATCCCGGCCATGATCATCGAGGCCGCCATCCCGGAGCTGGAGGACGAGACCAACGTCCTGCTGGGCCGCATGACCGACGGGCAGATGCGCGTCCAGTTCGACACCCGGCGGGAGAAGATCAGCGGCGGGGTGAGCGAGACGCTGGACATCACCATTACGGACGCGGCCGGGCCGCGCAACTACGCGCTGTACAGCGGTGGGGAGGCGTTCCGCATCGACTTCGCGATCCGGATCGCCCTGAGCAAACTGCTGGCCCGCCGCGCCGGGGCGCAGCTCCGCACCCTGTTCATTGACGAGGGCTTCGGCACGCAGGACGCCGCCGGCCGGGAACGGCTGGTGGAGGCGATCAACGCCATCGCAGACGACTTCGACCTGATCCTCGTGATCACACACATCGACGACCTGCGGGATGCCTTCCCCGCCCGGCTGGAGGTGGAGAAAGGCCCGTCCGGCTCGCGGGTGCGCATTGCGTGAACCCCTATGGTTCGGGCCTGAGGCAACCGCCGGTCAGATGTCCCATCATCGAAAGCTTGTACTGCTGTTAGCTGAAAGCTGATTGCTGACCGCTAATTGCTTTCTAACCGCCGGATGAGATCGTGGTAGCCCTGCGCGTAGCGGGCGATCACGTCCTGCGCCGCAAACCCCTGGACGCTGGCCCGCCCGGCCTCCCCCAGCCGCTGCTGGAGCGCCTCATCCGCCAGGAGGCGCGCTGCCTGCGCGGCCAGCCCGGCGGCATCCCCATCAAAGATCAGCCCGTTGACGCCGTCTTCCACCAGCTCGCGCATCACCCCGACCGGCGTGGTGATGACCGGCGTGCCGCAGGCCAGCGCTTCCACCGTCACGCGCGGGCCGCCCTCCGCGCTGGAGGCGCAGACCAGCGCCCGCGCCGTGCGGTACAGATCAGCCAGCTGCGCCGTCTCATCCAGGCGGGGAATCCACGTCACCGCCCCGGCCAGCCCCAGCCCGGTGATGCGCCCCTGAAGCGCGGCGCGCAGCGGGCCATCCCCGCGGATCGCCAGCGTGGTCTGCGGCCGGGTCTGGCGCAGGCGGGCCAGGGCGTCCACGATGGTGAACAGGCCCTTGTTGGGCGCCAGGCGTCCCACGTAGAGCAGGTCGAATTGTTTGAGCGGCTCCTCGGTGCCGGGCTTGAACACGTCGTAATCGAGGTAGATCGACGGCAGGATCAGGATCTTCTCCTCCGGGACGCCCAGCTTGCGCAGCAACTCCGGCATCTCGACCCGGTTCACCACGCGAAAAGCCGCCACGCGGGATTTTGCGAACGAGATGTAGCGCATCGCCAGCCAGCGGTAAACCCGCTCCTTGAAGGTCACGGCGCGCGGGTAGCCTTCCACATGGTGCAGCTCGCTCACGAGGGGGATGTTCCGCCCGCGCAGCAGCCGGAGCGCCGCCAGGCCGCCGTAGAAGAAGCCGTAATCCTGGGTGACGACCAGCGCGTAGTCCCGCTCGGCCAGCAGGGCGCGCCCCTGGCGCAGGATGTGCAGCGCCTGCAGGGCCTTCGGCCAGGGCGAGGGATGCACAAAGACGTTCCCGTGTACCTGGCGCGAGATGGCGCCCGGCCCGGGCGGGCAGAGGATGTCGATCCGGGTCCAATGCCGGGAAAATTCGCGCAGCATGTGGTAATGCGTGCTCTGCTGGCCCTGCGCGACCGAGGAATCACCGCTGATCATGAGCAGATTCATGCTCCAGACCCTCCAGCTCCAGAGGCCCGGCCAGGGCCTCCCTGCTTTGTATTGTAAAAGCGCGTGCGGCGGCTGACAAGCGCCGGACGGCGGGCGCGTACGCCTTTGCGCCGGCCGGGCATCCTCGTTATAGTTCCGGCATTACCCTGGCTCATACCCACGAGGGGGAGATCAGATGCCCGAAGAAACCGCCACAAAGAAGCCCGCTGCGCCGGAAAACGCCGCCGAGACCCCGGAGAAGAAGCCGGAAATGCCGGAAGTCCCACCGGTGGAAACGCACCACACCCTGCACATGGACGGCACCACGCTGTCCTACACCGTCACCGCCGGGATGCTGCCGCTGCGCAACGCCGACAAGGATGAGGTGACGGCCCGCATCTTCTTCAGCGCCTACACCCTGGACCGGGCGGAAGGCCAGCCCGCCAGCTCTCGCCCCCTGATCTTCGTTTTCAACGGTGGCCCCGGCTCGTCCTCCGTATGGCTGCACCTCGGGGCGCTGGGGCCGAAGCGCGTGCTGATGCAGGACGAAGGCTGGATGCCCGCGCCGCCCTACCGGCTGGTGGATAACCCGCACACCTGGCTGGACCTGGCCGACCTGGTCTTCATCGACCCGGTGGGCACCGGCTACAGCCGCGCGGCCAAAGCGGACGACGCCAAGACCTTCTGGAACCTGCAGGCGGACCTGGAGTCGGTGGGCGAGTTCATCCGCCTGTACCTGACCCGCTACGGGCGCTGGGCCTCCCCGCTGTTCCTGGCAGGCGAAAGCTACGGCACCACCCGCGCCGCCGGGCTGGCCGGGCACCTGATCAATAAGGGCATCGCCTTCAACGGCATCGTCCTGATCTCGGCCACCATGAACTTCCAGACGCTGGAGTTTGAGCAGGGCAACGACCTGCCCTACGCGCTCTTCCTGCCCACCTACACCGCCACCGCCTGGTACCACAAACGGCTGCCCGAAGATCTCCAGTCCCGGCCGCTGGCCGCCGTGCTGGAGGAGGTGACCGCCTGGGCCGGATCCGAGTACCTGGTGGCCCTGGCCCAGGGCGACCGCCTGCCCGCCGAACGCCGCGCCGCGATTGTCGAGCGGCTGGCGCGCTACACCGGCCTGGCGGCGGACTACATCGACGGCACGCACCTGCGGATCGAGATCATGCGCTTCTGCAAGGAACTCCTGCGGGACGAGCGCCGCACGGTCGGGCGGCTGGACTCGCGCTTCAAGGGCATGGACGCCCTGGCGATCACCGAGCGGCCGGAATTTGACCCCTCCTACACGGCGATCATCCCGCCCTACACGGCCATGATGAACGACTACGTGCGCCGCGAGCTGGGCTACGAGACCGATATGGAGTACGAAACGCTCAGCTTCAAGGTCAACGAAGGCTGGGAGTGGGACAAGGGCAGGTACGCGGACACCAGCGAGGCGCTGCGCAGCGCCCTGGCCCGCAACCCGTTCATGAAGGTCTTCGTGGCAGCCGGGTACTACGACCTGGCGACGCCGTTCGTGGCCACGAATTACACCCTCAGCCACATGAACATCGACCCGGCCCTGCGCGCCAACATCGCCCTCAGCACGTATGAAGCCGGGCACATGCTCTACCTGGATGTGAAGTCGCTGGCCAAGCTCAAGGCGGATGTCATGGGCTTCCTGGCCGCCACGCTGGGCTAGCCGGGATTCTGAACCACAGAGATCACGGAGGACACAGAGAAGCGGGCGCTGCTCCGTGTTCTCTGTGTCCTCTGTGGTTGACTGCTTTTTGAAACCACTGCGGATGAAGCGCGCCGGGACACGGCAAGAGGGGCAATCGGGATGGATCACAGCGGGGATGGGCAGCCACTGGCGCTGGCGGTGGACATCGGCGGGACGATGATGAAGGCCGGGCTGCTCCGCCAGGACGGGACGCTCCTCGCCCTGGAGCGCCGGCCCACGCCCGCCCTCGCCCCGCCGGAGGAAGTCGTCCGGCAGGTGGTGCAGACGAGCCACACGCTGCTCCGGCAGGCCGGGCTGGCCCTGCGCGACGTAGCCGGCTTCGGCGTGGCGCTGGCGGGCTACGCCACCACCGACGGCGTCATCACCGCCACCGCGCACCTCTCCCGCGAGTGGATCGGCTACAACCTGCGCGCCCGGCTCCTGCAGGACATGCAGACCGCGTATTACTTCGCGCTGGACGTGCCCGCCGCGACGCTGGGCGAGTCCTACTACGGCGCCGGGCGCGGCGTGGCGCACTTCGTCTACGTGACCGTCTCGACCGGAATCGGGGCGGGCATCATGGCGGACGGGGAATTCTTTCGCGGCGGCCTGGGCTGGGCCGGGGCGGTGGGGCATATCATCATCGACGAGACCAGTCCGCGCGTGTGCCCCGGCTGCGAGAATCACGGCTGCCTGGAGACGTTCGCCGCCACCCAGGGCGTCCTGGCAACGACCGCCGAGCTGCTGGACGCCCATCCGGACAGCCTGATTCTGCGCCTGGCGGGGGACGACCGGGCCGCGATCACGCCCCGGCTGGTGAGCGAGGCCGCCCGGCAGGGGGACCCCGCCGCGCTGGAAGTCTGGCGGCGCGTCGGGCATGCGTTCGGGATCGGCCTGGCCACCCTGACCAACATCGTCTCCCCGCAGCGCATCGCAGTTGGCGGCGGGATCGCCCAGGCGGACGACCTGCTGCTGGAACCGGCGCGGGCGGTCATCCGGGAGCGCGCCTTCCCGCCCCAGCACCGCCGGGCGAAGGTCGTCCGGGCGGCGCTGGGCGATCTCTCCTCACTTTACGGCGCGGCGGCGATGGTCTTCTACGACGTGCGCGTCAACCCGCCGGAAAACGCCCCATAGCGGCCCCTTTCAGCCCCGACCTCTGTCGTATCCGTCATAAACCGGGGTAACAGGTTGCGACCCACCGGGCGCAAAACCGCCAGCCGGAATGATCGGGCTGGCGGTCGTATGTTTCAGCGCCGCGTGAACAGCTAATTGCGGCGGAAGATCACGCGGTAAGAGGTCGTAGAGCGCTCGCCGCTCTCGGTAGTACACTGGGAGGCGGCCAGCGGGTTGCTGCGCCGGCTGCGCTCCGGCAGTTCCACCGTATAGTTGCGGTTGGCTTCCATCTGGAAGTCGGCGTAGCCCAGCCCGCGCTCCGGCTTGAGGCCGGTGAAGAACACGTCCTCACCGCTCTCCCAGGCCACGCGCACCGCCACGCCGGGCTGGTCACCCTCACCCGGCCGCTGGACGTAGACCTCGATCGTCCCGGCCAGCTCCACGCTGCAGAAGGTCTGAATATTGGCGATGATGTAGTCCGTCGTCTGCAGGACTTCGGTCGGGGTGCGCGTCGGGGCCAGCGTCGCCGGGGTGAGCATCACCGGTGCAACGGGCGTCGGCGTTTTGGTAGCGGGCGGGATGAGCGTCGGTGTGACCGGGATCGCGGTCGGGAACGGCGTGGGCGTGGGCTGCTCCACCACGAATAACTCGCTGGTATCGGCGCAGCCGGAGCGGCCCTGCGGCCGGTACAGCGCGATCATGGCCTCGACCGCGTTGCGCTCGCTGTTGGTGTTCACACCCTGCTGGAACAGGGAGCAGGCGGCATCCGCCACGGCCTGGAACGGGTCGTCGCCCAGTTCCAATTCAACCAGCCGCTCCACCGCGCGGCGCAGGTCACCGTCCTGGCGGTAGGCCACGCTGATGGCAATCATGTAATCGTGGCGCGCCTCCGCGCTGAGCTGGCGCGGCTGGGTATCGAACTCGACCACCGGGTTCAGCACCCAGGTATACGTGAGCGCCAGGGCCAGGCCGATGGCCAGGCCGAGCAGCAGGGCTATCCACGAAATCCGGTACTTCCTCGCCATAAATCGCTGCCAGTCGTCCTTCACGGGGGCCAGGCGGCACCCGGATCATTCCAGGGAATCGCTATGAAGCCGGGGTCACATCCCGGTAGGCTTCCATCATCGGCGTCAGGCGGCCGACCGCCTCCGCCAGCCCGACCAACTGGCGGATATCCGCCACGTTGCGGCCCTGGGAGATGAAGCGCTCGGTCACCATCTGGACGTAAGTGGGCACGCTGGGCACGTTGAGCTTGCGCAGGCGATCCACCGCGCCGGTCAGGTCGCCATCGGCGCTGTAGCCGCAGGCGATCATGACGGTGTAATCGTCCAGATGCTGCTGATCCAGCGCGCCCAGCGGGCTGTTGATGTACTCAACCGGGGACTGCACCCAGCCGATGTACACCCCGGCCCCGATGCCCAGCAGCAGCCCGATCAGGAGTGAAATCAAGAGTCGCGTCATAGTGCCCAGTCATCGCCAGAAACCGTCAGCAGTTCATCACCGGCCGTGGCCGGAGGAACTGCCAGGCCACGCCGTAGTGAGGTTCTATTGTAGCAGTTTTGCGCCCCCCGTGCAGGGCACATGAGTACCGGTTGGCCGAATTCCGGCGGTGGGCCGGCGGCACTCAGCCGCGCAGGAGCAGCAGGCCGATGGTCACGGCCAGGATGGTGAGGACCAGCGCCACGATCAGGATGTAACGCAGCGGCGCGTACTTGTCGTCCATAGCGGTTCGCTCCTGTGGGCAGAGGGCTGGGCGGGTGGCAGCCTGTATTGTACGCGGCCCGCGGCCTTTGCGCAGCGCCTAACGCTTGGGGCCGAGCACCTCATCCAGCCGGGCGACATCCTCCCGCCGGGAGATGCACACGTTGCGCCGGTTGGCGATCGTCCAGTGCAGACCAAGCCGGTCGCAGGCCTGGCAGAACAGCGCGCGGATGCCCGGCGATTCGTTGGCGAACAGATAGCGGGGATAGTCCCGGCCCTTGACCACGTTGCGCGAGCGTGAGCCATCCGAATGGTACAGGCCGCGCAGCAGGGCCAGCGGGTAGACGTCCACAATCCGCTGCTGCCAGTCCTCCAGAACGATCGGGCGGGTGTGCTTAAGGCCGTCACCGTGCTGGGGGAACAGTGCGGGCCAGTCGTTGGAGTAGTTGCTGACCTGCACATCGCCAACGCCGGGAACCATGCCCACCCGGCGGTTGGGTAACAGCATCAGCAGGGCACCCCGCGCCTCAGCGATGATGCCGGGGTACTTCTGATCCAGGCTGATGCGCAGCCGGAACGCGCCATGTCCCGGGCTTCTGGAGATATACCCGTCGCCCAGGTAGAGACCCAGCAGATAGGCATACGCCTGCAGCACAGGCTCCGGCCTATCCATTAGCCGGGAAATGATCTGCTGGCGGGTCGCCCACCCTCGCCTGTCTCCCGTCTGGATCGCCGCGTCAAGCCCGGCCAGGTTGCCATAGCGCCGGATGCAATCGGTCACCGTCCCGCGCGGAATGCCGGTCAGGCGGGCAATCACCGACTTGTTCTCGCCCTTTTCCCAGAGCCGAAGGATTGTCCGGTGTTCGTCCACACCGCGCATCAGCTTCTCCCCTGAAAAACAATCAGCCAGACCGGATGGCCTGGCTGTCGTGTGCCGGAGGTGGGAGTCGAACCCACAAGCCCGTTAAGGCGATCGAGTTTGAGTCGATTATGTTTGCCATTTCATCACTCCGGCAATTGTTCGTTAATGCTTTCACCGGGACGGCGCATCCGGGCGAACGCCAGCAACGAACACCGTCATAATAGCACAGGATCGCGGCTTCGACCAGATCAGAATCCGCCCTCAACCCCGCTCCCCGTTCCCTCACGAGACGATGCGGAGTCCGCCCGCCAGCAGGTAGGCGTAGCGGGCCAGAAGCGCCAGGTAAGCGACCAGCACCGCCACGACCAGTACCAGCACCGCCCGGTCCCCGCGCCGCCAGCGGCGGAGCATTTCGGTGGCGGTCGCCACCGCCAGCAGGAGTGTCACCGGCACGAACGCCATCCGGATGCGGGCCTGCATGAAGATCAGCACCACCCCCGCCATGTATGCCCCCAGCGCCAGGTAGAGCAGCGGGACGCCGCGCCGCCGCCGGATCAGCACCAGCCCCAGCAGCGCCAGCAGCGCGAGCAGCTCCCAGCGCAGGACCCAGCCGGTCACGCGCAGCAGCGGCGACTGGAGCACGCCCCAGAAATGGTAGTTGACGTTGCTGCCCGTCTCCATGTCGGAAGCCACCAGAACCATAGCCGCCTTCTGACCCAGCAGGCGCAGCCAGTCCAGCGGTTGGGCGCGGATGTAGGCCAGCACTTCAGCGGTGTAAGACGTCTCCCCGCGCGCGATGGCCGCCTGCAGGTCGTCCGGCACGGGGGCGAACACCCCCGGCGCGCCGGGATGGTTGCCGATGTACAGGTTGTAGGGGCCGGTGGTCGTGGTGAGGGTGAGCTGGCCGGTGGCGCGCAGGTTGTGGGCGCTCGGCCAGACGAGCAGCAGCACGGCAGCGATGCTAATCAGGGCGATCCCGGTCAGGCGCGTGCGGCGTGGCAGGCGGCGCAGCCCCCACAGC
>CAZGYW010000037.1:0-11869 GCA_964530495.1 uncultured Anaerolineae bacterium | reverse complement strand
GCCGACTACGCCCCGGTGCGCGGCTGCATGATCATCCTCCCCTACGGCTACGAGCTGTGGGAAGCCGTCAAGTCCGGGCTGGACAGCCGCTTCAAGGCCACCGGCCACCAGAACGCCTACTTCCCGCTTTTCATCCCGGAGAGCTTCCTCAAGAAGGAAGCCGAGCACGTGGAAGGCTTCGCGCCGGAGCTGGCCGTAGTCACCATTGGCGGCGGCAAAGAGCTGGAAGAGCGGCTGGTCGTGCGCCCCACGTCGGAAACGATCATTGGCTGGGCCTACTCCAAATGGATCCAGTCCTACCGCGACCTGCCGGTGCTGATCAACCAGTGGGCCAACGTCGTGCGCTGGGAGATGCGCACCCGCCTGTTCCTGCGCACAATGGAGTTCCTGTGGCAGGAAGGACACACCGCCCACGCCACGTTTGAGCAGGCGGAGGAAGAAACCCGCCTCATCCTGGACCTCTACGCCGATTTCGCGATCAACGACGCGGCGATCCCGGTCATCAAGGGCCGCAAGAGTAACCAGGAGAAGTTCGCCGGGGCCATGCACAGCTACGCCATCGAAGCCATGATGGGCGACCAGCGCGCCCTGCAGGCCGGCACCAGCCACAACCTCGGCCAGAACTTCGCCAAAGCCTTCGAAATCCAGTTCCTGGATGAGAACAACGATCTCCAGCACTGCTGGACGACGAGCTGGGGCGTCAGCACGCGCATGGTTGGCGCGGTCGTCATGGCCCATGGCGATGACAAGGGCCTGCGCCTGCCCCCCCGCATGGCCCCGATCCAGGTCGTGATCGTGCCCATCTACCGCAGCGAGGCGGAAGCCGCGCCGGTGATGGAGGCGGTCGGGCACATGCAGGCCGCACTGCAAGACGCCGGCATCCGCGTCCACGTGGACGACCGCGAGGGCCAGACGCCCGGCTTCAAGTTCAACGACTGGGAGATGCGCGGCGTGCCCGTCCGGATGGAGATCGGTCCCAGAGACGTGGAGAAAGGCTCCGTGGCCCTGGCGCGGCGCGATGTACCCGGCAAGGAAGGCAAGCAGTTTGTGGCGCAGGACGGGATCGCCGCGACTGTCCGGGCCCTGCTGGACGCGATCCAGGCCAACATGCTGCGCCAGGCGACCGAGTTCCGGGACGCCCACCTCAAGGAAGTCACCGGCAGCTATGATGAGTTCGGCCAGACCATTCAGGCCGGGGACTGGGCGCTGTCCTGGTTCTGTGGCAGCCGGGCCTGCGAAGAGAAGGTCAAGGAAGACCATTCGGTCGTGTCGCGCTGCTTCCCGCTGGCACAGCCGCACCCCGGCGAGCACGGCCCGTGCATCGTCTGTGGTGCCGAAGCGGACGAGATGGCGTATTTCGCCCGTTCTTACTGATTTCTCTGCGAGCTTCTTCCGGAGCGCCCCTCAGTGGGCGCTCTTTCTTTTCTGCCACAGTGTTTCTAACACTCTGCCTTGCTGACCGGCGCCTGATTTGCTAGAATGCGGGTGGTGGGCATGTGCAGACAAATAGAATTTGAAGCAACAGGTTGATCCACCTTCCCCAGAACCCCGCCAGCGCGTCCTTAGAACCGGAATCGCCAGGCAACCAGCGGACCGGCGATCAACCCAACACAGCCCGATCAACTAGTGCTGTGTTCCCCACCTCACAACAAACCGGGCTTCTATGCTTAACCAGGGTTATGCGATGGGATCGTACTTATTTGTTGACATCGACTCGCTGCTGAGCCGGCTCCGCCAGCGCGGCATCGCGTTCGATCTCTACGAGCTGGGCATCAATTTGCGCAACGGGGCTGCGCTGGCCGCCGGGCTATCAGGCGTCAACCTCCTGACCGCGGTTGCCCTGGCCAACTGGGATCTCGAAGATGCCCGCCACCGGGGGGGGATCAGCCCCCGCCAGGCGTTTAAAGCCTCCGGCTACCAGTTGGCGGAAGTGCCGGATCGCGCTGTTCTGCCGGAAGTCATCCTGCGCGATTACCTCGACCAGGATCCGGCCATCCATGAGCTGATCATCGCCAGCAGCGATCACGCCATCCTCGATCTGCTCGATCACCTGCAACTCCCACCGAGGACCCGCGTGCGGCTGTGGGGTGATGTCAACCAGATCCAGAACGCGCGGCCTGACGTCATCATCCAGCCGCTGGACGCAATCCTGGGCGTGCAGGGCGCGCAGGTGGCGCTCTACATCGACTTCGAGAACATCGCTATCAGCCTGGACAGGCAGGGCTACACCGTCAACCTGGAGCACCTTATCTCGCGTTTTGTGAACCAGGCGCGCGCCCACGGTCAGGTCATCCGCATGGCCGCCTACGCACCCTGGGGCCAGCGCGGCAGCCTGCCCCCGCTGGTAGATAACGTCGGTCGGGAGATCACCGACGAGGCGTCCAGCCGCCTGGCGATGAGCAATATCGACCCGGTCTTCAACCTGCCCGGCAAGAACAGCGCCGACATGCGCATCGCCCGCGACCTGCTGGGCGACCTGATGCACCCCGAAAGCCCGGACATCTTCATCCTGGCCAGCGGCGACCGCGACTTCAACGAGGTGATCAACACCATCCGCGCCCACAACAAGCAGGTGATCGTGTGGGGCGTGCGTGGAAGCGTCAGCCGCCAGGTGGAAGCCAATCCGGGCGTGGTGATGGAGTACATCGAGGACTTCACCGCCATGCAGCCGCATGAAGCCCTCGGGCGGCTGTACGGCACCACCGGCCCCGAGCCGGAGGAATTCGCTCAGACCACCCTCGAGGTGCGCCCCTCTCAATGGATCAGCATCATCCTCCAGTACGATAACATCAGCGGCAAGCGGCACGGCGTGTGGCGCCAGGAGTTGGTTAATCAACTCCTGCTGGTCAACGCGGTGGTCTCCGCCGAGCGCGCCGAAAACCTGATCACACAGGCGATGGCCATGGGCCTGGTCGCTTCCTCCGCCGAACATCCGGACCTGATCACGCTTAACGCCGAGCACCCGCTGGTGGATCAAACCCGCCTGGTTCGGGACCGGATCGTCTCCCGCGTAGCCAACACGCTGGACGTGCGCGGCTGGGAATACGTCAACTACGGCTTCCTGCTGAAGGGCATCTCCATGGATCGCGACCTGGAGCGCCCCGGCCTCAACCTCAACGATCAGTGGCGCTCGGAGTGGGTGGACTGCCTGGTGCGGGAAGGCATCCTGCACCGGGAGCTGGTCCCGCACCGCCACAACCCGGAAGACCTGGTGCCGGTCATCAACCTCTCGGAGATGACAGTCCGCCGCCTGGAAAATCCGGACGAAGCGGAGGAGGAAGGCTTCCTCTTCAACCGGGTGGGCGAAGAAGACCTGCGCGCTATGGAAAAGCGGATCATCGTCAGTGTGGAGCAGTTTACGAGCTTCCGCGGCTTCCAGTGGTGCCCGCTGGGCAGCCTGCACCGCCGCCTGCGCCCGCACGATCCGGGCATGGTCTTCCAGCAGGCCATCGAGACTCTGCTGGAACAGGGCGCGATTGAGGTACAAGAATACGAGAACCCGCAAAGCCAGTTTCAGACCAAGGGCATCTCCCTGGTTATGGAGTCCCCGCTGGTGCGCGGCGTCATCGAGGAGCGCAACCACTTTGTGCGCACGGTGCTTGACCTCTACAATCGCCACGATGCGATCTCGGAACTCAGCCTGCGCACGGAAACCGGGCTGAGCCAGGACGATCTGGCCCTCTGGATTTCGATCATGCAGGATGAAAACATCCTGAACCCGGTGCCGGGCCGCAGCGGGCAGTACAGCCTGTTCCGCACCCATCACACCGTCACCTGTGTTGCCAACACGATCGCCCCGTAGCGGGGCAGCGAGGATAGGACGATGACCGCACGGGGGCCTGTTCGCCATGAAATCCTGGCATGGAGCGATGTTGACAAGCTGGTCGACGTGCTGGTGCCGCAGATCCGCAGCGTGCCCACGTTCGACGCCATGATCCTGGTGACGCGGGGTGGCATCATCCCCGGCGGCCTGCTGGCCGAAGCCATGGACATCCGTGACGTGCTGACCGCGGCCGTGTACTTCCCGGATGAAACGAGCACCACCCGGCTGCTCGCCCTGCCCAACTTCTTGCAGTTCCCCTCGGATGTGCTGCTGACCGAACGGCGGGTGCTGATTGTGGACGACGTGTGGGGCAGCGGCCGGACCAGCACCGCGGTGCGCGGGCGGGTGGAAGCCGCCGGTGGCGAAGCCGCCACCTGCGTGTTTCACTTCAACCCGTACCGCTCGCTCTTCTCCCGCGCGGAGCCGGACTTCTACGGCGCGGTGACCGACGCGTTCATCATCTACCCCTGGGAGCTGGATCGCGGGCTGCGTGGCATGAAGATCGGCCAGGAGATGTAACACACCCGGCCGGCAATGGATTACCCGCCCGACGACTCGCGTCCGGCCACCGGATTCTTGCGCCGCCCTCCCCCGGCGTGCCACGGCGCAGTTTCCCCCTCAAAATGTCTGGTAATGCCGATTTGTTATTTCTGAACAAAAATGGTCTATTGAGCTTGCCCAACGCCTTTCTTCAAGATATACTGCTGCTTGCCAAGTAGTCAGCGACGGGAAAAATCGCGTTACGCCATCCCGAACGCCGCCCGGCCCCGGCAGAACCCGTGACCAGTTCAGCCTTCCACCGGTAAGCGTCCGCCGCTTACGCACCCTCCGGTCGTTGAACGCCCCCTGCTGTGCGGGGTCTGGCTGGCCCGCCTGTTTGCTCAGATGAAGGCGGTGATTTCCCTTACTGGGGCATCATCTGGGCGCAAATCCCACATAAAGGTAGGTTATCGTTCGCAATGGATACACAAGATCCCAAAGAGACAAGATCAGTTGATGAATTCGCGGAACTACTAGAACAATCGCTTTCCTTCGAGCCACCGGAACGCGGCCAGATTCGGATTGGAACCATCCAGCAGATCCGCCAGAATGAGATTATTGTGGATTTGGGCGCCAAGCAGGATGGCATTGTCCAGGCGCAAGACCTGGATCGCCTGCCCTCTGAATTCAGGCAGGGATTGAAGGTTGGCCAGGAAGTCCCCGTCTACATCCTGAACAACGACGCGGATGGCAATGTTGTTGCGTCGATCAACATGGGTCTGCAGAAGCATGACTGGGACAAAGCGCAGGAGTTGCTGGAAAGCCAGGACGTGGTCACCGTCGATGTTTCCGGCCACAATCGGGGCGGCGTGCTCGTGCGTTGGAACCGGTTGGAAGGTTTCATCCCGACGTCGCACATGGTCACGGTCAGCCCCGGGCTGACGGGCAATGACCGCCGCGACACGCTCCAGGACATGATGGGCAAGACGCTGCACGTCAAGGTCATCGAGGTGGAGCCGAACCGCCGCCGCCTGATCTTCTCCGAGCGCGAGGCACAGAAGGAACGCCGTGTTCAGGAGAAGGCCCGCCTGCTCTCCGAGCTGGAGGAAGGCAAGATCGTCAAGGGCGTCGTCACCGGCCTGCGCGATTTCGGCGCGTTCGTCAACCTGGGCGGCGCGGACGGCCTGATTCACGTCAGTGAGCTGGCCTGGCACCGGGTTGATCACCCGCGTGATGTGCTGCGCATCGGCCAGGAGATCGACGTCTATGTGCTCAGCCTGGATCGCGAAACCAACCGCATCGCCCTGAGCCGCAAGCGGCTCCTGCAAGACCCCTGGCTGACCGTCATGGAGAAATACCACGAAGGCCAGCAGGCCGAAGGCACGGTCACCAACGTCGTCGATTTCGGCGCGTTCATCGCCCTGGACGACGGCCTGGAAGGGTTGCTGCACCTCTCCGAGATGGGGGACGGCACGCTCAAAGAGCCGCACTCCTACATCAAGAAGGGCGACCGGCTCAAGCTATGTATCAGCCACCTGGAGCCGGAACGGCGGCGCGTGGGCTTCACGCAGCGCTGGGGGTTGGGCGAAGAAGAGGCAAGCGAGGGCGCGGCTGCCGCTGCGGAGGCGCTGGTGCCCGAAGAGGAACTACCCGTAACCGAGGTGGAGACGCCGGTGAGTGAAGAGGCGCTGCCCGCTGCTGAGGCAGAAGAAAGTGCCCCTGCTGCCGAGCTTGCGGCGAGCGCGGATGAGGCGCCGGCAGTTGAGGAAGACGCCCCCACGCCGGAGCTTCCGCCCGCGGAGGATGAAACCGATTCTGCCCCGGAGGATGACGAGGTTTAGCCGCGACTGGCTGCATCAGCACGCTACCCCGGCCCGCCCAGCGTGTGCCGGGGTATTTATTTGGCTCGCCAGCTATGGCACTTCGCACGCAGGGCACTATTCAGAGTTGACAAACTGAAATCCAACTTGTTATACTAGCCCTGATCTGGAAGTGGGACAACTCGCTACTCGGATGCAGTTTAGCTGGCCAATCACCGCATCATCACCCGCGCTTATTTCGCGAGACGGTAATTGATTGGAGCAGGCTAACACCTCGGCGCCCCGTATGTCTGGCCCGCCGGGTTTTGTTTTGTGCAGCTTCCAGAATCAAAAATCTTACCCTCGGGGGATATCAAAGCTATGGAACCTGTAACAACCGTGGACGCCGGAGAAAGCGTCGATTTCGCCACTCTGCTTGAGCAGTCATTCGATATGCAGCAGCCAGAGCGTGGCGACATCCTGAATGGCGTCGTGCTCGCCATTGATAACCAGGGTCTTATCATAGACGTCGGGCTTAAGCGTGATGCCGTCGTCCAGCGCGCCGACCTGGATCGCCTGGGCAATGAGTTCTCCTGCGCCATTGGGGACGAGATTCCGGTCATGGTGCTGCGGACTGAAGACAATGAGGGCAATCTCGTCGTCTCCGTCGCGCAGGCCCGCCAGATCGAGGATTGGACCAAGGCAGAGGAATTCCTGACCAGCGAAGAAGTGGCCGAAGGCATCATCACCGAAGCCAACCGTGGCGGCCTGATCGTGCCCTTTGGTAATCTGCGCGGCTTCGTCCCGGCCAGCCATGTCATGGACCTGCCCCGTGGGCTGGATGAGAACGAGCGCAAGACGCACATGGCGCAGCTCATTGGCAAGAAGATTTCGGTCAAGGTCATCGAAGTCAACCGCAAGCGCCGCCGCCTGGTGCTCAGCCAGCGCGAGGCCCTCAGCGGCCGTCGCGCCGTCCGCAAGGAAGCGCTGTTGGAAGAGCTCAAGGAAGGCGAAATCCGCAAGGGTATCGTCTCCGGGCTGCGTGACTTCGGCGCGTTTGTTGACCTCGGCGGGGCTGACGGTCTGATCCACATTTCGGAGCTGGCCTGGCACCGCGTTCGTCACCCCCGCGAAATCCTTAACGTCGGTGACGAGGTTGAAGTGTACGTGCTCCGTCTGGACCAGGAAGGCAAGCGCATCGGCCTGAGCATGAAGCGCCTGCAGCCCAACCCCTGGGCCCTGGTGGACGAGATGTACCATGTCGGCCAACTGGTGGAAGGCGAAGTTTCCCGCGTAACCCAGTTCGGCGCATTCGTGAGCCTGGAGCCTGGCATCGAGGCCCTGCTCCATACCAGCCAGATGGGCGATCCGGCACCGGAAGACCCCACCCAGCTCATCCATGAAGGCCAGCGCCTGGTCATGCGGGTGATCAGCATCGAAAGCCATCGCCAGCGCCTGGGCCTGAGCCTGAAGGATGTTACCGAGGGCGAGCTGGCGGTTCATGCCGAACAGCAGGAAGCCGCGGCCGATGACATTCCCGCCGCCGATGACGATATCGCGCCCGACATGCAGGCCGAGCCGGAAATCGACTCCGCGCTCGAAAGTGAAGCCGAATCGGAAGCGGAAGCCGCGGAATAGTGACTCTGGCATAACACCGTTCGGTACGGTACAATGGGCTGAACGGTTAACAGGTAAAGTAAGAGCAGTAACTAAGGGAGGTTGACAAGGTTGCCTTCGGTAATCCTACGTCCAAATGAATCACAGGAACAGCTCCTCAAGCGCTTCCGCAAGAGCGTGGCCAAGAGCGGCGTACTGAGTACCGTTCGCCGCAAGCGCTGGCACGTCTCCAAGAGTGAGCTGCGTCGCATCCAGAAGAAAAAGGCCATTCGTCGTTCTCGTCGTCGCCAGCGCAAAACCTTCACCCGCACTGTTCATGTATAAGGACGAGCGCTAAAACATACGATGGCGAAAAACGAAGAAAAGATCGAGGTTGAGGGTCGCGTAATCGAGGCCCTGCCCAACACCCAGTTCATGGTGGAGTTGGACAACGGGCACCAGGTGCTGGCCTATCTTTCCGGCAAGATGCGCAAGTATTACATCCGCATCCTGCTGGGTGACCGGGTCCGCCTGGAACTCACCCCGTACGATCCGAGCCGGGGGCGGATTGTCTACCGCTACAAGAAACAGCGGACGCCGACCGGCAAACCCGAGATGTAAGCCAGATCGTGTAAACGCCGAAGCCCGTGCCCTGCCTGGACACGGGCTATGCTGTTTATCGCACCGGGGTGGGACCGTAATACAGGCCCCACCCCGCTTCATTATGTCGCCACGTTACGGTGCGTAGATCCGGAACGTGTACAGGATGCTGTCACCGTTGTAATTGTCCACTCGCAGCGCGGCGCGGTACCCTTCCGGCGCAGTGATGATCCCCACCACGACGCCGTTCGGCAGGCTTGCCCGTGGAATGCTCCACCCGACAATCCCATTGAGCTGGCCCCAGTGCATGTGATTCCAGTCCAGACCCGGCAGCACGGCGATCTGTGCGCCGTTGAGGGCACTCAGCGTTGAGCCATCCCAGCCCAGGTTGCTCGTCCCCGTCCCCATCATATCGTGCTGCTGGCCGGGCGAAAGCAGGGCCGTGCCGGAGCGAATCACAACGTGATCCAGCGTGTAGGTCACCGGGTAGAGATTGTTGGCTTCTCCCGCCGGACCTTCGCCAACCACATTGTTGAGGTCAACCACCAGTTGCACCGTGTAAGTCCCGGCACCGCTGACCGTTGGCCGCAGGATGACCTCCACTGTCTGGCCGGGAGCCAGGGGCGGGATCTGGCCTGACGCATAGACCTCACCCGGCTGGAAGCTGGCCGCCAGCGCCGTTTCGGAGGATGCGACTATCCCCTGGTTGCCGACGATGGCGCGCACCGCGAACTGCTGCCCGGAAAGCGGTCGCAGCGGTTCCACGCTTGCCGAGAGCACCACCAGGTCGGGGTACGGCGTCGGCGTCGGCGTGGGACTGACGTAGACCGTCGGCGTAGGCGGAGGCTGAATGAACGGCAGCCGGTTGAGGTTGCCCTGCAAATCCACCAGGTACGCGGCCACCCAGCCATACTGGCCCCGGAAAGGAAGCACCAGCCACGAGAAGTCGGCATTGGCCCCCACCGGGAAGACCACATCGCCCGCCGAGAGCTGCCCGAGGACATCGTAGTTCATCCCCGGCCCGCTGCGCACGTTCAGACGCGCCGAATCCACTGTGCCCCACACGCCTTCCGGCGTGGCCGTGGCGATCGGCGTGGGCGTCGCCGGGGGCACGGTCGGGGCCGGCGTTGCCAGGAAGCTCACCCCGCCTTCCGTGCGGGGATTATTGACCAGCGCGCCATTAACGAACAATCGCTCCACCTGCGGCACCCCGTGGGTATTCAACTGGAAGAGCGCCACCTTGTTCAGCGTCTCCCCCACCGAGAACTGCGCGGGGTTGAGCGCGCCCTGCACCCCGTCCAGCGCGTCCATGGTCTGCAGGCCGCGCCGGATCGTCACCGGCGTGCCGCCCCCTTCCTGGATGGCGCCCGCAATCAGGTATACGGCGTCATAGGCGGCCGCGGCGTAGGCATCCGGCACGGTACCGAACGTCGTTACGTAATTGGCCAGGAAGCGATTGCTCACCGGTGTGTTCACGCCCGGCGCCCAGCTGGTCACGCCGGCAATCACGCCCGGCTGCCCGTTCGCGCCCTCAACCACCGCCTCCCGGAAAACAGGATCGGTCGCCTCCCGGTAGAAGTACACACCTCCCCACCCGATCGCGCGCAGCCGGATCAGGAGGTTGGCCGCATTCTGCGGCTCCCCCCACACCGCCACGACATCCGGGTTGAGGTCCTCCAGGCTTGCCAGCACATTCCGCAGGTTCGAGGCTTCCCTGAACTGCAAACTCGAACGAGGCATGATGCCCCGGGTGCTCAGGGCGCTCGTGAACGATCGGATGCTATCCGCCGTAGGCCCGCTGGAGCCATCATGCACGATCACCACCGACGGGCGCGGCGCCAGGGTAGTCAGGTACGTGGCCGCAGCCTGCATCCACACCTGCTCAGGCGCCCGCGACCGGAACAGCAGGTCCGCCGTGTCCGCGATCGTCAGCGAATCGCCGGTTGCCGCGGAGAGAATCGGCAGCCGGTACGCCCGCAGGTCGGTGAATGTCTGGAGCGCCACCGCTGTATCGTCCGGTCCCAGCAGGACGGCCACGTCCCGATCCGCAAGCGCTTCCAGCCCGGCTCGCACCTCGTCAGCGGTGGTCACCGGCACGGAGAGCAACTCAAACGCATACACACGCCTATCCGGCCCGGTGATCCCGCCGGCCCCGTTGATTTCGGCAATGGCCAGTTGAGCACCACGCCCTGCCGGACTCTCTGCCCCCGTCAACAGTCCCAGCCGCACATATTCGGGCTGCTGGGCGTACACAACTGCCCCCGCAACCAGCAGCACCCCCAGACACACCATCAACAGCCTCACCAGTTTGACTTGCCGTTTCATCCAGCGCTCCTATCTGATGAACCGCACCGGCTACGGACACACCGTGGTCAGGTGGTATACTCTAGCCTGATTGTAGCATGGCTGGCGGAAGCCGGGTCGGGCTGCTGCCTGACCACCCGCCACCTCCAGGCTGACGAATGACCTATGGCTGAACTATACACAACCCCGGCCGGGCAGCAAGTGGCCGATCCGCGTGAAAGCGCGGCCAGGGACTGGGCGCAGGCCCGCCTGTCGCCTGGCCGTTTTGCCCACACCAGGGGCGTGGTGGAAACCGTCACGGCGCTGGCCCTGCGCCACGGGCTGAGCGGAGTCATCCCCGCGCTGCGCGTGGCGGGCTGGATCCATGATGCGGCCAAGGAGCTGCCCCCCGGGGCGCTGCTGACCCGGGCCCGTGCGCTGGGCTGCGCTATCCGCCCGGTCGATCAGGCCTGTCCTGGCCTGCTGCACGGAGCCGTCGCTGTGGCCCTGGCCCGGCAGGAGCTGGGTATTGATGACCCACTCATCACCTCCGCCGTGCTGTACCATACCACCGGTCACCCGGAGATGTCCCGCGCGGATAAGGCGTTCTACCTGGCCGATCTCATCGAGCCGTCCCGCACCTACGCCTGGATCGATCAGGCACGCGCACTGGCCGCCGATGACCTGGACCAAGCGCTGCTGTTCGCCGTGACTTTCCAGGTGCGGCGGCTGCTCGCCCGGGGGATCATCGTTGACCCGCGCGGGATAGAATTGCACAACCGCCTGCTGCAGGACGGCGTGCGTTTCGTGCCGCGCAGCCCGGACCAGACCTGACCGGCCTGCGCCTGAAGGATCGGAATTGCGCATCAGCGTTGACGACAGGGAGGCAAACGTGAAGCGGATAGCGGTGCTCACCAGCGGCGGCGATTCGCCCGGCATGAACGCCTTCGTGCGGGCCGTTGTGCGGCGCGGGATCAGCTATGGCATGGAAGTCTTCGGCGTTGAACGCGGCTACCAGGGCCTGTGCGATGGCAACGTGCGCCCCATGACCCTGCGCTCGGTCGGCGGCATCCTTGACCGCGCCGGGACGATTCTGGAAACCGCGCGCAGCGCCGAGTTCATGACCCATGACGGCTACCGGAAAGCCCTGCGCACCCTGAACGAGCATGGCATCGAGGGCCTGGTCGCCATGGGCGGCGATGGCACCCTGCGCGGCGCGATGACCCTCCACGAGGCAGGCATAGATCGGAAGAGCACACGTCTGAACTCCAGTCACCGCTCATTATCT
>CAZGYW010000036.1:7272-12200 GCA_964530495.1 uncultured Anaerolineae bacterium | reverse complement strand
ATGTCTTCCGTGGCTTCGTCCACCAGCACATCCACCACGTCATCAATCGTCACCACGCCCAGCAGCCGGTTTTCGGGGTCCACCACCGGCAGGGCCACCAGGTCGTAGTGGGTCATGATCCGGGCGCATTCCTCCTGGTCTATCCCCACCGTGACCGACACAACCTCCGGGTCCATGATGGTGGCCAGGGTGGTCGCCGGCTCGGCCAGGATCAGCTCGCGCAGGCCGACGACACCGCTCAGGCGCCCCTCGGCATCGATCACGTGCAGGTAATAGATCATCTCGGCGTCAGGCTTCCAGGCCCGGATCGCGCTGATGGCGTCGGCGGCGGTCATGCGCCGGCGCAGGGCCAGGAACTCGGAGGTCATCAGGCCGCCCGCGCTGTCATCCGGGTGGAGTAGCAGAGGATGGATCTCCTCCGGGTCCTGCAGGCCGGAAAGCACAATCTGGGCGCGCTCCCTGGGCATGTCATTCAGCAGGTCCGCGGCCTCGTCCGGCTCCATCTCATCCATGATCCGGATCAGGGTTTCGTCCGGCAGGGTGGTCGCCAGCTCGGCCACTTCCTCGTCGTCCAGCCGCTCCAGAATGTCCGCCGAGTCGTCCGGGGTCAGCTCCGGCAGCAGCGCGATCTGGTCAGCGTCATCCAGCTCCGCAAACACCTCGGCCTGATCAGGGGGACGCAGTGATTCAATGATCGATACCGCGCTGGTCAGGTTGTCAGTTTCCAGGGCATGCCGAATCTGATCGATCACGGCATCCAGGATGCGTGGCTCCATCATGGTACACCTCCAGGGATGGTAAGCGCCCCTGGTGGTGTTTCGGGGATTTCACACGGGGGAGAAAGGGACGAAACGACCTACAGGGGCCCAGCTATATGGTTGTTATCGTACGCGCCGCGCCTGGGAACTTCCTGGCTGGCTGAAGCAGGTCCTTCGTCCATCTTTTGGCTAATCCTTTACAGGCGAACAGATGCCCTGATTCTCCCCGAATCCGGGGGCTGTGTCAACCACCAGAATCCGGGGGTATGCCGCGCCCAGCGTGAGCAAAAAGCCCTGAGAACCGCTACCCCTCACAGGTAGACGGTGTGTGGCAGTGGTGATTCCAATTCAAAACGGATGAAACCGAAACAACTGATTGTCACAGATCAAGCTCTGGAAAAATCAGTAGGAATCCGTTTCCATCAGTGAAATCCGTTATGAATTGAACCCTTCAATTCAGGCAGAGGCGGCGGACTGCCCGGCGACCCACCCGGTGGAGAACGCCGCCTGCAGGTTGAAGCCACCCGTATCGGCGTCCACGTCCAGCACTTCCCCGGCGAAATACAGCCCGCGCACCCGCTTCGACTCCATTGTCCGGGCGTCCACCTCGCGGGTGTCCACCCCGCCCGCCGTGATGATCGCCTCCTTGAAGTCGCGGTAGCCGGTGACTTCCAGCCGGAAGTCCTTCAGCCACAGGCGCAGCCGCCTGCGCTCCGCCGCCGTGATCTGGTGAGCGGCCTTCTCCGCCGGGATGCCCACCCCGTCCGCGCAGACCGGAATCAGCGTGCGCGGCAGCAGGTCCTTGAGCAGCGTCTGGAACTGCTGCTTGCCGTGCGCGTCCAGGTCGCGCACCAGGCGCTGGTCAAGCTGCGGGTCGTCCAGGGCGGGCTTGAGGTCGATGCTCAGGTGGACCGTCTGGCCTTCCCGCAGGGCGTCCACCGCGACCCGGCTCAGGCTGAGGATGATCGGGCCGGAGACGCCGAAGTGCGTGAACAGCATCTCGCCGAAGGCGTCCGCGCGCTTGCGGCCATCCACCCACACCGCCGCCCGGACGTTGCGCAGGCTGAGGCCCTGCAGGCGCGGCGCGGTATCCCCGGCCGTGACCAGCGGCACCAGCGCCGGGCGCGGCGGGATGACCGTGTGCCCGACCTGCGCGGCCAGCGTGTAGCCGTCCCCGGTGGAGCCGGTGGCCGGGTAGGACTTGCCCCCAGTCGCCACGATCACGGCCTCCGCCGGGAAGACCTGGAGCGCGCCCGCATCGGCGGGCAGCGGCGCGTCGCGGCGGTGACCTTTGCGGTACGGGGTGCGCGCCGCCTCCACCCCGGTGACGCGCCCCTCCTCCACCAGCAGCCGCCGGGCGCTCAGCTCCGGCAGCAGGCGGACGCCCGCATCCAGCGCCCAGCGGGTGAGGCGGTCAGTCGCGTCCTCCGCCTGCTGGCTGGCCGGGAAGACCCGCCCGCCGCGCTCGGTCACCGTCGCCACGCCGATTTCCGCGAAGAAGGCCAGCAGGTCGTCGCTGAAAAACTGCTGGAAGGCGGGCCGCAGCCAGCGCCCCCCCGGCCCGAAGTGGGCCAGGAATTCATCCAACGGGGCGGTGTTGGTCAGGTTGCCGCGCCCCTTGCCGGTGATGCGCAGCTTGCGCCCGGGGCGGTCGGTTTTCTCCAGCAGCAGCACGTCCGCGCCCAGCGCGGCCGCCCGACCGGCGGCCAGCAGGCCCGCCGCGCCGCCGCCGATCACGATGATGCGGTGTGGCATGGGTAACTCTCTCCTCTCAGCGGGGGGAGTATACGCCGGATTCAACCTTGCTCACACGGATCAAGGGGCACAAACCGCCAAGACGCCAAGAACGCCAAGGGGAAATAGGTCTTTATGCTATTCTTGGCGTCCTTGGCGGTTTGGCTTCCCTTTGCGAACTATGCGGTTGGCTTCTAGCAGTTGGCGGTTGGCAAAGACATTCAACACGGATTGCACGGATCAAGGGGATCAGCACGGATCCAAAACAGTGTTTTACTTTGCGTTCTTGCTTTTCCCTTTGCGATCTTTGCGGTGAAAGTCTTTCGCGCCCTTGCGCTTATGCTCTTTGACGCCGGCGCGGCGGGAAGGCATAATCCGGCCTGTGACCCGCGCCCCATACACTATGACAGGCGAGCCATGACCGCTCCCATTGACTACCTGCTGATCGGCCATGTGGCCCACGACCGCACGCCGGACGGCCCGCAGCTCGGCGGGACGGTGGCCTACAGCGCCCGCGTGGCCCGGGCGTTCGGCCTGCGCGTCGGCATCCTGACCAGCGCCCGCCCGGATGACCCGGTGCTGCCCCACCTGGCCGGGCTGGACGTGCATCTCGTCCCCGCGGACAGCTCCACGATCTTCGTCAATCGCTACACGCCGGCCGGCCGCGAGCAGTACGTGGAGGGCCACGCCCGCCCGCTGGGCTACGCCGACCTGCCGGAGGCCTGGCGCGCCGCGCCGGTCGTCCACCTGGGGCCGATCACGCCCGCGCTGGAGGCCAGTCTCTCGCCGGAGCGCTTCCCCGGCGCGCTGGTGGGCGTCACGCCGCAGGGCTTCATGCGCGGCTGGGGCGCGGACGGGCGCGTCTACCCGGTGCCGTGGGCGGGAGCCGCCGCCACGCTGCCCCACGCCGTAACCGTCCTGAGTGACGAAGACCTCGGTTATGACGCCGCGCTCGAAGCCGACTATGCCGCCCGCGCGCTGGCCCTGGTCGTCACCCGTAACTACAACGGTGCGACGCTTTACCGGCAGGGGGCGCGGCAGGACTTCCCCGCGCCGCAGATCGCCGGACTGCGCCACCCCACCGGAGCCGGAGATGTGTTCGCGGCGGCGCTGTTCTGCACCCTGTACCGCCATCCCGATGACTGGGAACGGGCGCTGCGGGTCGCGGTGAATGTGGCCAGCTCGTTTGTGGAGGCGTGCGGCGATCCCGGCGTGCCCTCACCGGAGTCGATGGTGGCGGTGCTGGCCGCGCCGCGCGTTCGCGAATTGCTGTAGAAATTGGGGAGTGCCGCAGCCGGCGCGGGCCGTTTACGTCCGGCCGCGCGGCAGCCCGGGGTAATCCAGCAGCATCACCTCTACCGCCAGCCGCGCATTGATGTTGCGGCCCATGTCGTCCAGGCAGGCGCGGGTGGCTTTGAGGGCCGTTTGGGCATCCTCCAGCTTGATCTCGCCCGCCAGGCGGTTGAGCAGGGCGCGGCGGTCGCGGTTCACCGGCGCAACCTGGCTCTCACTCAACACCAGGATCACGTCCCGCCAGAATGATTGCCACAGAATGAGCGTCTCGCGCAGGTCGGCCTTGCGTTTGGGCTGGGCCAGCGTCTCTGCCCGCTGAAAGCGCGCCACCCGCCCTTCGCTCAGGATACGCTCCAGGTCGTCCAGCGCCACGTCGCGGAAGGCCAGCGCATCTTTATCCGTCAGGGCGCGGACCGCCCAGCCCATCCGCCCGCCGGAAAGCTGGGCCAGCAGCTCGGCCTGCTCGGGGTCGGCTCCCCAGCGGGCCTGCAGCGCCGCCGCCACCTGGGCTACCGGCACCGGGCGCAGACGCAGCGGCTGGCAGCGGCTCAGGATCGTCTTGGGCAGCAGGTTCACATTTTCCGCGGTGAGCAACAGCACCACGTAGGGCGGCGGCTCCTCCAGCGTCTTGAGCAGGGCATCGGCGGCCTGGGGA
This sequence comes from uncultured Anaerolineae bacterium, assembly GCA_964530495.1. GTDB lineage: Bacteria > Chloroflexota > Anaerolineae > Aggregatilineales > Ch27 > CAZGYW01. The sequence continues at coordinate 7,760 of CAZGYW010000036.1, read as the reverse complement.
CGCGCCTCGTGAAAGCGGCGCAGGATGCCCACCCGGTAACGACCTTCATAGGGCCGCAGGGAGAGCGCATGCATCAGGTCGCGCACCTGCTCAATCTTGAGCGTGCCGCCCACTTCCTCCGCCTCAATGATGGCGACGTCCGGATGGTTGCCGGAGGCGACTTTCTGGCAGGCGCGGCAGGCCCCACAGGGGCGAGCGGCCTCGTCCTCATGCAGGCAGTTGAGGCGCGCGGCGAAGGCCCTCGCCAGGGTAGTCTTTCCAATACCGGCCGGCCCCTCGAAAAGGTAGGCGTGCCGGGCGCGGCCGTGGCGCAGGCTCTTCTGCAGGTGCTCAATCGCCCATTCGTGGCCGACGACTCCCCAGTTGGCGTGATCGATGCTCGGGTCTACAGGAGGCATAGCGTGGCTTTCAACAGTGCGCCGCGAAAAGTCGATGCGAGGATTGTAACGGCTGGCACGCAGTCTGACCAGCCACGCCCGCAGCGTCCA
>CAZGYW010000036.1:3866-7172 GCA_964530495.1 uncultured Anaerolineae bacterium | reverse complement strand
CCTTCGTGCTGCAGCAGGGCGGCCTTCGTCTCCACACCGCCGTAGGCGCTGTAGCCGACCAGCGAGCCGTCCGCACCGATCACGCGGTGGCACGGGATCAGGATCGGCACCGGGTTAATCGCCAGCGCCTGCCCGACCGCGATCGCGCGTTCCGGGTCGCCCAGGGCGGCGGCCACATGCCCGTAGGTCACGGTGGTGCCGGCCGGCACATGGTGCTGGACGTACTGGAGCACCATGCGCTGGAAGGGGGTATCGGTGCGCAAATCCAGCGGCAGGTCGAAGGTCCGCCGTCCGCCGCGGAAGTACTCGTCCAGCTGGCGGATCGCGTCTGAGGTAGCGCGTTCATCGATCAGGGTCGGGATGTGAAACATGCCCCAGATCTGGGTGGCCGCTTCCGATTCGTCATACGGCCCCATGGTGACCGCCACCACACCCTCCGGCCCGGCGGCCACGTAAACGCGCCCGACCGGCGCCCATGTCGTCCAGCCGATGGCGATTTGCTCGTCAAAGAGGATCATCGCGTCGTCTCCCCGGCCTGCTCCGCCGCGCCTGTTTTTTTCATTATATGCGGTTTTGTGGTGGAATCGGGGATTTCTTCCCTGAACCGCCGCTGACACCAGGCAGGACCACCCCTCGCGATCCTGGCGGCCGGCAGCACCGTTCAGCGCGGGAGCGTGATTGCCAGCGCGCGCAGGAGGGAATCGGGCGCATCAGCCAGCGGCAGGCGGGCCCCGTCCGCTGGCCGGTAGACGGCCAGCGCCAGCGTGTACTCGCCGGACGGCAGGTCGGGCGGGAGGGCGATCGTCCGCCGGTCGATGGTCACGCGGCCCGGCTCCAGGGCGGAGGTCGGGATGGTGCTGCCGTCCCAGTAGTCGGTCAGCGGGCCATCCTTCTGGGCGGCCAGCGCGCCGGAAGCGTCCAGCAGGTACGCGCCAATCGTGTAATCGGCAGCGGGGGCGGCATCAACCGCCCACCACAGGGCCAGCGTCAGGGCGTCGCGGGTCTGCGCGGTGATGTCCGCGCCCAGGAAGCGCAGGGCATCCCCCTCCGCCGCGCCGAACACCTGCCCCGGCCCCTCCGGCGGCGTGCACAGCCGCTGGAAGAAGGTCTGCGTGTGCTCACCGATGGTGACCAGCAGCGCGCGCTCGCGTTCCAGGGCATCAAACCGGGCGCGTACCGCGTCATCGAACCAGTCGTTCGTGCCGAACCATACACAGCGCGGCAGGTCCGCCAGGTCCCCCTCCCACATCTGCACCGGCGGGTAGGCGACCGCCCCTCCCCCGGCCACATAGAGCGCATCCGTCGTGGAGGGCGCGTACCACTCGTACTGCCCGGCCAGGAAGTGATCAACCCGCTGGTTCGCCAGCAGGACGGCATCCCCCGGCTGGAAGGCGGCATCCAGGGCGCGCAGGGTATCGCGCAGCGGGTCCTGCGGCCTGACGCCGCTCCGTACGGTCAGCAGCCCCAGCACGAGAAGGACAATCCCCGTTGCCGGTCGCATCCGGGCGGGCAGCATCAGCACGCAGGCGGCCAGCAAGAGGGCCATACCCACCGCTGCGTACGCGATGTAGCGCGGCTCGTACAGCGGCACAACCAGATTTGTGGCAAACACCAGCAGCGGCACGCCCAGCGCCCACAACGCGATCAGGCCCGTTCGCGTGCCGGTGGAAGGCGCGGCGCGGCGCCATGCGCGCCACAGCCCGGCGACCAGCAGCAGCCCGACCACCAGCGGCAGGCCGTTGGTCCCCAGCGCGACAAACGCCTGGAGAGTGGCTATGCTGGTCGGCAGGGCGGAGCCAGCCTTGCCCACCCCGGGGAGCAGGGTGTCGGCCACCAGGGTACCTTCGTGCCGGATCTGGCCCAGGAAAACGGACAGCCAGGGCAGCCACAGCACCAGCGCGCCACCCCAGGCCAGCGCCGCCTCCGCCACACGACGCCGGGTCAGGCGGCGGCCCTCCGTCGCCAGCCAGTACACCACCTGGGCCAGGATCAGGAAGGCCCCCAGGTAATGGGTATACATGATCAGCGCGACGCTCAGGCTGTACTGCACAGCGCGGTGCCAGGTGGGACGCGCCAGCCAGCGCCCGTAGAGGAGCATCGATCCCGCTGCGGCGAGCATCAGCAGTGGATACGGCCGGATCTCGACGCTGTAACGGTAGAAATACGCCGAGACTCCCAGGGCCAGCAGCGCCAGCACCCCGGCGCGCGGGCCGGCCAGCCAGTTGCGCCCCAGCCGGTAGGTGACGGCGAGAGTCAGTACGGAGAGCAGCGCACTGAGGAGGCGTGCCGGGTATTCGCCCGTCCCTGCGATCTGCCGCCAGGCGTTGAAAGCCAGGAAATAAGCCGGGCCATGCACATCCGTTGCGATGGCAGCGACCGTGGTGGCGAGCGTGCCGTCCGTTGCCTCGAAGGAGTGCATCTCGTCGGGGTGCATATAGCGCGTTCCGGCAGCGTCAAGCTGGATGGCAAAGGCCAGCAGCAGGGCCAGAATCACCCACCCGCTGCGAGCGGAGGATGCCACCGCCTGGCGCGGGCGCGCACCGGACAGCGCCGGCGCGGCCAGCCGGGCCAGCGCGGCGCGCACAAGAAGGATTGCCCCACCCAGGCGCAACATCCCGCCCGCCCAGGCCAGCAAGTCGGCGGGCAGCGCGTCTACTACCGGCACAGCGGTCAGTGCTCCGCCGCCCACCGCGAGGATCAGCCCCGGGCCGAGCGGCCAGCGCACGGCGCGCGGCAGGTCACGGGCGAAACGCAGATACAGCGGGATGAGGGCAGCGGCGAGAACCGCCGCGACGCTCCACCAGCCGTATGGCGCCCCGGCGCCGAGCGCCGCCAGCGGGTCCGCCAGGCGCGCATCCAGCGCCGTGACTTCCAGCAGGGATAGCCCGCCCGCCAGCGCCGCCAGCCCCAGCCACTGACCACGGTACGCCGGGCCGTGCGGCGCGGCCAGCAGCCCGCCCGCCAGCAGAAACACCCCGGCCAGCGCCCAGCTTCCTATACTCAGGCGATCCGCCGGGTTGAGGACGTACAGCAGGGAGTGGAGCGAGTCCGGGTCGCCGCGCTCGCCCAGGGCCAGGCCCAGCGGTTCCGCCAGGAAGTGGACAACCAGCAGCCCGGCCAGGCTCAGCAGGCCGAGCGCCAGTGCCAGACCAGCCAGCCCCCGGCTCAGGCGCCGCGCATCCAGCGCAATTACCGGGGCGGGCGGCTCGTGATGCGGCTCCTGCGAGGGTGCCACAGCAATACGCTCCATAACAGGAAGCACGTCCCCGCTATCCGGCGGAGCCGTGCTTCGCGTTGACCATGATC
>CAZGYW010000036.1:0-3856 GCA_964530495.1 uncultured Anaerolineae bacterium | reverse complement strand
TGCGCTTAGCCGCCGGGCGGCAGGCTGGGCAGCGGCGACGGCGTGATGTTCGGGTCCTGGGTTGGCGGCATAATGCCCGTCGGCGAGGGCAGGATCTGCCCGACGCCGGAATTGTCCGCGCTGCCGGGGGTGATCGGGGCCTCGTCGCTCACGCAGCGGAAGCCGATGAACAGCGACTGGGTGAGCGGGTCGTAGTCCTGGCGGTGCATCGTCCGGGCGAAGAACGGCACGGTATCCCACGAGCCGCCGCGCACAACCTTGGAAGTGCCGCTGACCGGCCCCTGGGGGTTCAGGCCGCTGGCTTCCGCCTGGCTGTAGTAGTTCGCCTGGTACCAGTCGCTGACCCATTCCGCCACGTTGCCACCCATATCCAGCATGCCGTACGGGCTGGCGCCGGACGGGAACGATCCGACCACGACCGGCCCGGCGGAGGTGCGCTCCCCGGTATTGTCACGGCGGTTGGTGTTGGCCAGCTCCGGTGACCACGTGTTGCCCCACGGGTAAACACGCCCATCCGTGCCACGCGCGGCGCGCTCCCACTCGGCCTCGGTCGGCAGGCGGCGCCCGATCGCCTCGCAGTAGGCCTGCGCGCCGTACCATGTGACATGCGTGGCGGGCAGGTTGGCGACCGCGTCCGGCACGGTGTAGGTCGTGTCGTCAAACGTGACGTTGTTGCTCTCCGACTCGGCTCTGGTGGCGGCGCAGGGCTGGCCATTGCAGCCGGTCAGGTGGCTGTTCGGCCCCAGCGTGTTCAGGAACGCCACGAACTGGCCCATCGTGACCTCGGTGACTTCCATCTGGAAGCTGTCCAGGATCACGCGGTGCGGCGGGAAGGAGTCCTCGGAGAAGGAGGGATCGCAGGCGCCCTTGTACACGTTGACGCACTCCGAAACCGCCGCGGCGACTTCGCTCTGGTTGGTGCCCATCTGGAAGTCACCCCCGCTGACCAGCCCCATCCGGCTGGCGTTGGTGATCAGGATCGGATCGATCGCGCCTTCTTCGGGTGTAGCAGTCGGGGTCGCCAGCGGCGTGCCCACCGCGGCGACGGCCGCGTCTGCGGCGGCTGCGGCGGCGGTGGCCGACGCGTCCGGCGTGGGCGGGAGCGGGGTGGGCGTCGGCTGGACGACCACCATCCCGGCGGAAGTGGCGGTGACGATGATCACCTGCGGCTCACGGGTGGGCGTGGCGCTGGGCAATTCGGCGACCTCGCTCACGAACACGGTCGGATCGGGGATGTTTTCTTCGCGCGGGGCGCCGCCCGTCGAGAAGCTGACCAGCCCGGCGGCGTAAGCGCCCAGGCACACCACGGCGGAAAAAGCCAGGCCCAGCACCAGGCCGATGCCCAGCCACTGCCAGCTGCCATCACGGGTGCGGTGGCGTAGTGACATAAATCATTCCTCCATCGTCCGCGCCGGGGGGATACCAGCCCGGCGAGTTGTATACCAGTGAATGCAGGCCGGGCGGCACGCGCCGCGCCAGGGCCTGCCCCGCGGAATGGCCCACGGAGTCGGATCAGATGCCGTGCCAGATGGCAGGCAGCGACCTAGTGTACCGTCCCACCGGGCGAATGACCAGTCCCGTTCGGGACAGCGACGGGCAAGCGTCAGCCGCCCGCGCGCCCCGCCGCCCCCACTGCGCGGCCCTGAGTTGAGCCGGAAAGGATACGCTACCGCAACTTGGAACTTGACATTCCGCGCCCGGCCGTCTAGAATATTGACCAGTTGCCGAAGTGGCGGAATTGGCAGACGCGCTACGTTCAGGGCGTAGTTCCTGTAACGGGAGTGTGGGTTCGACTCCCACCTTCGGCACCACCCAGAACATCCACCCCGGCCGGTGGATGTTTTGTTTTCTGGCACGGCGCCGGGTTCGCGGCTATCATAAGCGGCATGAGCACACCCTCCAACGGCACTCCCAGGAACAATAGCCAGGTCTCCGGGCTGCAGATCGTCTTCGCCTCGATCCTGGCGATCGGCCTGCTGCTGGGCATCAACTTCAGCAGCCGGATCGCCGACGGCCAGCGCATCCAGCGCGACCGCAGCCAGCTGGAGATCGAGATCGCGACGCTGGAAGCCGAACAGGCCGCCCTCCAGCAGGACCTGGCCTATGTCCGGGGCGATGAATACGTGGCGTCCTGGGCGCGTGACGAGGGCAAAATGGTGCGCGAAAACGAGGTGCTGGTCATCCCGGTACCGGCCGGCGTGCCGCTGCCCACCCCAACCCCGGTTCCCCCCCCTGTCGAGCTGTTTGAGGCCGATACAATCGCTGTTGACAACTGGCGGTTGTGGTGGGCCCTGTTCCTGGACGGCGACCCGCCGTTCTAGAACGCTCCCTGGCCGGCCAGCAGCACCACCAGGATCACAATCACCACGAGGATCACCCCCACCAGTACCGGGAACAGCGGCGCCTGCGGCGCGCCCTGCTCCTCCGCAACCGTGCCGGCGGCCGGCTTCAGCGCCGGCTGGAGGATGGCGGCCTGCTGGCGAACATCCTGCAGATCTTCCCTGGTCAGGGTAATCGTGTCGAAGTCCAGCGGGTTGTCCGGGGGACGCATGGCTTCCAGCATCGCCAGCGGTGACTGGAAACGATCGGCCGGACGCTTGCTGAGCGCCTTCAGAATCGCGTTTTCGATGGCCGGGTCAAGGCCCGGATTCAGCTCGGAAGGGGCGCGCGGCGGCTGCTGCAGGTGCTGAACCAGCACGCTGGTCGGGGCCAGCCCCTTGAAGGGCACATCCCCGGTGACCATCTCGTACAGCAGGATGCCCAGCGCATACACATCCGTCCAGGGGCCGACGGCTTCACCGGCGGCCTGCTCCGGCGCCAGGTAGAGGGGCGCGCGCGGGCTGAACTCCGCCGTAGAGTAGATGTCCCCACTGAGCATGCCGAGCATCCCGAAGTCGATGACCACCGGGCGCTGGGCATCGTCCGCCAGGAGGATGTTGCCGGGGTGCAGGTTCTGGTGGGTCAGGCCCTGATTGTGGGCGAACGTCATCGCGTCACAGATTTGCTGGAAGACCGAGAGCGCATACGTTTCCGGCAGGCCGCGCCGCCGCTCCGACAGCAAATCGCGCAGGGAGGGGCCGTTGATCAGCTCCATGGCGGTGTAGCAGTAGCCTTCCAGCTCGCCGTAATCGTAGACGCGCCCGATGTTGGGGTGCTCCAGGCCAACCACGCCGCGCATCCCCTGCTGGAAGCGCTCGCGCAGGCGGGCGGTGCCGGCGTCTGTGGCCGGACGGAAGGTCATGATCTTGAGCGCCACCTCGGTCTTGAGGGCCGGGGCGTAGGCGCGGTAAACTTCGGTCACGCTGCCGCGCGCCAGCATACGCCGGATCTCGTAGTTGTTGCCCCAGATCTGGCCGGGGGCAAGCTGGAGCGGTGTGAACGGACGGTAAGTCATGCGCCTGAACGCCCTTGCTGATTGCCTGGCACAGGCAGCATAACCCACCCGGGGAGCTTTCCGCAACCTGCGGCCCCCTTGCTGAGGGAGGGCCGGGAAGCGGTTTTCAGGTATTTTTCACACGGTCGGGGGTATGGCCTTGGCGGCAGGCATAGAAAAAGCCTTCCGGATTATGGAAGGCTTCTGTGGCGACGACTGGACTTGAACCAGTGACCTAGGGCTTATGAGTCCCGCGCTCTGCCAACTGAGCTACGTCGCCGTACGCCAATGATGATAGCATCCGGCGCCGGGTTTGACAAGCCCTTTTTGAGCAGGCAAGCCGCTACGCGCGCTCGCCAAGGCGGCGCTCGGTGCCGGCCAGCAGCTTCTGGATGTTGTCGCGGTGCCGGTAGAAGATCATGACCGCGGCCAGCACCCCATAGAGCACATACAGCTCGGAAATCTTCATCACGCCGGGCAAGC
>CAZGYW010000035.1:0-12210 GCA_964530495.1 uncultured Anaerolineae bacterium | reverse complement strand
CCGGTCGTGCCGCAGCAGGGATCGCTGGGCGCGTCCGGCGACCTGGCGCCGCTGGCCCACCTGGCGCTCGTCCTGCTGGGGGAGGGGGAGGCGATCTACCGCGGGGAGCGGATGCCCGGCGGGGAGGCGCTGGCCCGGGCCGGGATCGCGCCGGTGACGCTGCTGGCCAAGGAAGGGCTGGCGCTGCTCAACGGGACGGCGTTTATGACGGCGCTGGGCGCGCTGACGACGCACCGCGCCGAACGGCTGGTGTGCCTGGCCGATGTGGCCGGGGCGCTGGCCCTGGAGGCGCTGCGCGGCACGCCGGCCGCCTTTGACGAACGGCTGGTCAACGTCCGGCCGCATCCGCGCGCGGTGGACGCCGCGCTGCACCTGCGCCGGCTGCTGGCGGGCAGCACCTACCTGCGCCCCCACGATCCGACCGACATCCAGGATGCCTACTCCCTGCGCTGCATGCCGCAGGTGCATGGTGCGGTGCGGGACGCGGTCGCCTATGCCGTGTGGGTGCTGAACATCGAGCTGAACTCCGCCAACGATAACCCGCTGGTCTTTGTGGATGACGAAGGCCGGGCAGAGGTGATCAGCGGCGGGAACTTCCACGGCGCGCCGGTGGCGATGGCCATGGACTACCTGGCGATGGCCCTTACCGACCTGGGGAGCATCAGCGAGCGGCGGCAGGCCCGGCTGATCGACCCCTCCAAGCATGATGGCGCGCTGCCCCTGTTCCTGACCGCGCACGGCGGGCTGGAGAGCGGGCTGATGATCGCCCAGTACACGGCGGCGGCGCTGGTTAGCGAGAATAAGGTGCTGGCCCATCCCGCCGTGGTGGACAACATGTCCACTTCCGCCGATGTCGAGGATCATGTGAGCATGGGGGCGACGGCCACCCGCCAGGCGCACGAGGTGCTGATCAACACCGAGACCGTGATCGCGATTGAGCTGCTCACGGCGGCGCAGGCCGTCGACTTCCGGCGGCGGGCGCTGCCGGACGAGGCCCGGATGGGGCCGGGCACGCAGGTTGCCTACGACCTGATCCGCCAGCACGTGCGCTTCTGGGATCATGACCACGTGCTCGCGCCGGACATCGAGGCGGTGCGCCGGATCGTGGCGGACGGCAGCCTGATGCGCGCGGTCCGTGCCGCGATCGACTGCCCGCGCCCGTAAGCAGGGCGCGCCAACTCAGGCGCGGCGGGCCTGCAGCACCACGTCCCCGATGCTGACGCCCAGGAAGCGGGCCACCACCGCGCACTTGGCCCTCAGGACGAAGTACAGGTTGGCGTCGGCAGCGTTGAGCGTTTCGAAGTTGCCCTGGCCTTTGGAGATGATCACGTCGGCGCGGTGGAACACTTCCAGAAAGGCCGCCGAGCAGCGGGTCAGGGGTGTGCCCATGATGCGCGTGCCGTTATCAATGACCGTGGCGAAGCGGCCCATGCCCACCTGGTCGGCGTCCTCGCGGGTGACGTCATTGGAGGTCGGGCCGGCCTTCACCGCGTAGAACACCTGCGCCTGCCGGGCCAGCAGCTCGGCCAGCGGCAGATCGAACACGATCTCTCCGGCGTTGTCGCCGAGGATCAGCACCGTCTCAGCGGTGGCCAGGTCAGCCGCCAGCCGGGGCAGGTGGTTGATGGCCAGCGCCGTCGTCCGGGCGGCGGCCAGCGCCGCGTCCGTGTCGATCCCCGCGAAAATGCTCAGGTCCATGATGTTGCCCACGGCCGCCACCCGCACCGCCGCATCCAGCTGATCCTCCGCTGTGAAGACGTGCTCGCGCAGGGCCGGGTACCCGGCCAGGCACATGGCGTTATAGCGGCGCTTGGCCTCCGCGTAGGGATTGTCGCTGCCCAGGTAGTCCGTGATCCTGCGGCCGATGATCGCGGTCTGTTCCGGCGGGGTAAGGGTGAGGTCGCACTCCGCGACGTGGCGGGCGGCGATGCGCACAGCCTCCAGCTGCCGGTCGGGATCGGAAGTGACCTGCTGAGCCAGCAGGTGGGCCTGGCGCAGGAAGCAGGCCAGGCATTCGGGATCAGTTTGCATGGCGGTGGCCTTTCGTGAAGCCCGGGGGCTACCCCGCCGGGTGGGCTAGAACAGCGACGGCTGGATCGGCCCGGCTTCCCCGGCCATCTTCTTCATCAGGTCGAGCGTCATGCGGATGTCGCCCAGGGCGCGGTGCGCGTTCTGGACCGGGATGCGCTCGGCGGCACAGGCGTCGGTCAGGCGGATGTAACGCTGCGCCCCGACGAACGTCTGGTAATTGCGCATGGCGCACCACCACTCGGCGGGCCGGATGGGGGCCAGCCCGTGGCGGCGGCAGACCGCCTTCAGCACGCCTTCCTCAAACGTGTAATTGTAGGAGACAACCACCGCGCCGTTCAGGAGGGCGGCAACCTGCGGGTAGACGTCCGGCCAGGTGGGCTTGCCCTGCACGTCGGCATCGTAGATCTGGTTGACGCGCGAGGCGGCGGATGGGATGAAGCCCTGCGGCTGGACGAGTGTATCGAGCAGCACCCGGCCGGTGTGGTCGATGATGGAGACCTCGATGACCTGCACATCCGGGTCGTCGGCCATGCCGGTGGTCTCCAGGTCGATGATCACGCAGCCGTCATGCAGCAACTCGGCGGCACGGTTGGCGATTTCTTTGCGAATGGTCATGGGTGTGCATCCTCCATGCGATCAAGATGGCCGGACTAGGCCTTAACCTGTGCCGGATCGGCAGGCTGCGGCTGCTCCGGCGTGCGGCGGTTGAGCACAGCGAAGCCGGCTGCCGAGAGCAGGGCAGCGACCATCCCGAACAGCCACATCGCCGCCGGGAAGAAGTTGTCACTCAGCCAGCCGCCGATGACCGGCCCGATCCCGCCGCTGACGCGGTAAGACAGGCCGAAGATGCCCATATAGCGGCCGCGCATGTGCGTCGGGGCCAGCGCCGCCACCAGCGCCGATGAGGTTGGCATGACCAGCAGCTCGCCCAGGGTCATGACCACGATGCCCAGCCAGAAGCCCCAGAAAGCCTGCCCGGCAGCCATGATCGCCATGCTGGCCGCGTAGAACAGCGCGCCGACCGCCATCACGCGCAGCGGTGGCAGGCGGCGGGTAATGCGCGTGACCAGGTACTGGAACAGCACGACCATGGCCGCGTTGGTGCCGATGATGAACCCGTAGCGGTTCTCCGGGATGGCGTACTGCTCCTTGACGTAAACTGCCAGCAGGGTGAAAACCATTGAGGACGCCAGCTCCACCAGCAGGAACACGCCCCAGAACGACATGAAGCCCCGATCGCGCAGGACCGGCCCGTAGCCCTTGCCCGAGTCGCGCTCGGTGGCGCTCCGCTCCCGGATGGCGTCGGTCAGCGTCTCTCGCACCAGGAAGAAGGTGGTCAGCGCCAGGCCGAGCTGCACCGTGGCCGCGATGGCGAAAGAAATGGCATACGAACGGCCGATGATGAAGCCGCCGACCGCCGGGCCGACCGCGATGCCGGTGTTGGAGGCCATGCGCATCAGGGCGTAGGCCTCGGTGCGGCGCTCGGTGGGGATCATGTCCGCGATCATGGCCTGGCTGCCCAGGGAGAAGCATAACCCGGCCGAGGCCTGGGCGATGAGCAGCACGCCCCAGGTGAGGTAGGAATTGGCGCTGATCATGAAAATCTGGATCACGGCGGCGGCAAGTGGGCCGGCCACCATGATCCATTTGCGGCCGATGCGGTCGACCAGCGGCGCGATCAGGGTGGTGGCAACCACCGTGCCGATCGATTGCAGCGTGAACAGCAGCGTGATGTTGGTGAGGGAAATGTCAAGCTGCTGGCGAATGTAGATCGTCAGGAACGGCCAGACCAGGCTCTGGCCCATGATGCTGATCAGGGTTCCCCAGAACAGGATCCACATCTGGCGGGGATAGCCGCCGGGCAGCAGAGTGCGAAGACGATTGGACACAGGCGTGATTCCACGTGGGGCGGCGCAGCGTGCCGCCAGGCTACAGGTACAACTCGCCGCGAATGACGGTGACCGCGGATCCGGCGATGCGCACCGCTGTGATCGCGTCCGGCGTCCCGTCGATTTCGACATCCACCAGGCCGGGCCGGTTGAGGAGGTGCCCCTGCTCGACGGTGAAGGTGCGGCGCGCTTCGATGCCATAGTAGAACAGGTAGGCGGCCATGTTGCCCGTCGCCGAGCCGGTGACCGGGTCCTCGAACATGCCGTCGCCGGGCGCGAAGTGGCGCGAATGGGCGGCGTGGGCAGGGTCGAGCGTTTCGGTGGTGAAGGCGTGGAGGCTGAACCAGTCGCCTTCGGCGCGCAACTGCAGCAGGGCCTGCTCGTCTGGCGCGATGCGGCCCAGCGCTTCCAGCGACCGGATAGGGATCATCAACTGTGGCGTGCCGGTGGAAACGGTCTGGACCGGCGTCTCCGCCAGGATGTCCTCCGCGCTGATGCCCAGCGCCGCGGCCCAGGGGGCCGGCGCGTACGTGTGCAGGAACTGCGGGGCGCGCTGGGTCATGATCACGCGCTGCGGTTTGCCGTCCCACAGGTCGATTTCCACCGGCAGGACGCCGACTTTCAGCTCCTGGGTGACGCGGACGCGCCCCTCGCCCGTGATCCGCCCGGCTTCGGCCAGGGCGTGGAAGGTGGCGATGGTCGGATGGCCGGCCAGCGGGATTTCCTCCGCGGTGGTGAAAAAGCGCACCTTGAAATCGGCGACCTGCGAGCGCATCACGAAGGTGGTCTCGGAGAGGTTCATCTCCACCGCCAGGGCCTGCATCTGGTCGTCGGTCAGGTCATCGGCGTCAAAGATGATCGCCGCCGGGTTGCCGCCGAGCGCCTGGCGCGTGAACGCATCTACCTGCCAGAAAGGATAGGTTGGCATCGTCCCCTCCTCAGCACCTGCCTGCCAATGCCCGCTACGATACCAGACGCGGGCCAAATCGACCAGAGATTGCTGCCCACTTGCCATTTAACGCAGAATCCGCTATAAAGCAGTTAGGTGGATGCTTACCAGAAAGCCCCTCGAATAGTCTTAGCGGTGGCGCGGTGCTGGAGTGATGTGCCGGACGCGGCCGCAATAGTGTCTTTGGCCACGGTGTGGCGAGCGGTTGCCCGCCACGCCGCAAAAATTCCCTCTTTTGCGCATAAGAGATTTGAGGCCGCGCGGGCGGCCTGATAGGGCAGGGTGACGGCTGGCTGCGAGGCCAGACGAGCCACGGCCGGAGTGCAGGATTGAGGGGGTTACCATGATCGTCATCGGCTTGATGTCGGACGCTTCGGTAGAGGGGATCGACGTGGCGGTGTGCGAGGTGCGCGGCAAGCCTGGCTCGCTGCGCGCCGAAGTGCTGACCTCACTCTCCATCCCCTGGCCGCAGGATTTGCGCAAAATGGTGGTGGCCGCGCGCCAGCCGGGCGCGATGGACATGGGCGACCTCTGCCTGCTGGATGTGGCGGTGGGGGAGGCGTTTGCCGGGGCCGCCCTGGAAGGCATCGCCAACGCCGGGTACTACCCCAACGAAATCGACCTGGTGGGCATCAAGGGTCTGAACATCCGCCACGAAATCCGTGAGGACGGGTACGCCATGGCCTCGTTCCAGCTTGGCCAGGCGTCGATTGTGGCGGAGTGGACTGGGATCACGACGATCAGCGGTTTCCGCCAGCGCGATATGGCCGCGGGCGGGCAGGGCGCGCCGCTGATCGGCTACGTGGACTGGCTGCTGCTGCGCCATCCCACCCGCTGCCGGGCGGTGCTCTACCTGAGCCGGATCGCCAGCCTGGTGGTGCTGCCGCCGCTGGCCGATAACGCTACGCAGCCGGTTGCGTTCGAGATCGGGCCCGGCACCGCCCTGATCGACTATGCGGAAAGCGCCCTCTGTCAGGAAGAAGAGCCAGGGGATGGCGTGGTGCAGGGGCTGCTGGACGAGCTGCTGGCCGATCCGTACCGCCGGCGCCGCCCCCCCAAGACCCTCAACGAGTTCGCCTATTCCGAGACAATGGCCGCCCAGGTCTGTCTCAACGCGCGGCAGAAGGGTATTTCGGCGGGCAGCGTGCAGGCGACGTTCATGGCGTTCACCACGCAGACCGTGGCCGATGCCGTCCATACGCTTGCGCCGCTGCCTGTGGAAGAAATCATCGTCGCGGGCAAGGGCTGCCACGACCCGTTGCTGATGGGCGAGCTGCGCCGGAAGCTGGGCGGGTTGCCGCTGCTGGCGCATGAGGACCTGGGGATGGATACCGACAGCAAGCTGGCGCTGGGTTTCGCCGTGCTTTCCTACGAAGCCTGGCATAACCGGCCCGGCACGCTGCCCGCATTGACCGGGGCAAGCTATCCGGCCGTGCTGGGATCGATCCTGCCCGGTAAGAACTACGAGCGCCTGCTGCGGGAGACGTGGAACGCCGCGCCTCAGCCGGCGGATGGATAGCGATCGCGCGGAAGATCGGAGAAGCGCGGCTCCTGGCGGGCCGCGTTTCGTTTGCCGGATGGCGCGGCGACTCTTCGCCCCGCAGCCGCGCGTTGGTTACAATGGGCCGCTGCATTGTGGCTCCTGAGTGCGCGGAGCGCGGCCGGCATGGACCGGCCGCCGCGCTGTCGATCCTGTGACTGGCTGGTGGCATGCTTCGTTCGGTAATTCATCGTCTGCCCCTGGGCTGGGCGCTGCGCCTGGCCCTGCTGCGGCTGATCACGCGCTGGCAATCGCTGCTGACCATCATTGTGGGGGTGCTGCTGGCCGCCGTGATCGGGGCCAACGCGCCGCTGTACACGGCCGCGGTCGCCCAGGTGGGGATGGTCCAGCGCCTGGCGCAGCAGCCGTCCGCCGCCGTCCACATCTTCAGTCGCATCAGCCTGACCTCGCTGGACGTGCCCGACCTGGCCGCCACCTGGGATTCTAATAACGCCGTGGTTGCGGAGCGAGCGCAGGCTGTGTTTGGGGTGGCGCTGCCCGGCTGGGTGCGTGCCGTGGTCGCCTGGGGGGAATCCGCGCCGCTGCTCGTGGTGCGCGATGGCGCGGATGTGGAAGGCGTACGCCTGCGCGTGGCCTACTACGAGGACTGGCAGGCGGCCGCCCGGCTGGTGGATGGCGCCTGGCCGGGGGAGCCAACCGATCCGGCGCTTGACCTGGAGGTTGCCGTACCGCTGCGGGCCGCGATCCAGCTCAACCTGGCGGTGGGCGACGACATCGTTCTGGATCAGCGCGGCTGGGACTCCAGCCGGCCCATCCGCGCCCGGGTCACGGCGCTGGTGGCCGAGGCGGATGAGGCCGATCCGTACTGGCTGGCGCCCTCACCGTTGCGGGTGGAGGCCAGCGGCCAGTACACGGCGGAGGCGAACGTCCTGACGACGCGGGAGGGCTTCCTCCGCACGGCGCTGGACTACGTGCCCCAGACCCGTTCGCTGCTGGGCTGGCGCATCCTGTTCGACCACACCCGGCTGCCTTACACCGCCATCCCGCAGGCAATCACCTGTCTGGATGCGTTCGCTGCCGAGCTGCAGGCGCTCTTTGCCCCGCCGGAAGGCCGCCCGATCAACTTCGTTTACCAGACCGGCCTGGCCCCGCTGCTGGATCAGTATGCCGGGGAAGTGCGGCTGCTCGGCGCGCCGTTCGGCCTGCTGCTGCTTCAGATCGGGGCGTTGGTGTTGTTCTTCCTGGTGGCGACCGCTACGCTGGTCCGGCGCGGGGAGCGGCGCGAGCTGGCGATGCTTCAGAGCCGGGGAGCGTTCGACCGGCAGCTTGTCCTGCTGCGCGGGGTGGAGGCGCTGCTGATCGCGCTGGCCGGGGCGCTGGCCGCGCCCTTCGTGGCACGCTGGCTGCTGGTCGGGCTGGCCCCGGTCTTCACCGGGCTGGAGCGCCTGCCGCTGGCGCTGGACGGGAGCGCCTTCCTGTTCGCGGCGCTGGCTGCCGGGGCTGCGCTGGCGGCGCTGATGGCGACGCTGCGCCCGGTGCTGCGCCAGCCCCTGATCCTGGCGGGCGGCAGCGCGGCCCGCGCAGATGCTCAACCGTGGTGGCAACGCTATTATCTGGACGTGCTGCTGGTGATCGTGGGCGGGGCGGGCCTGTGGCGGCTGGTGAGCACGGCTTCCCCGCTGGCCGGGACACAGCTCGGCGGGCTGGAGGCCGACCCGCTGCTGCTGATGGCGCCCGCGCTGCTTTTTGTGGCGCTGGGCAGCGCGCTGCTGCGCCTTTTCCCGGGCCTGATGCGCCTGCTGGCGCGCCTGCTGGCGCGGCGGGATGGGCTGAGCGGCGCCCTGGCGACGTGGCAGGTCAGCCGCGAATCGGCCCACTACGGCCGGATCGCGCTGCTGCTGACGCTGGCGATCGGCATCGGCTGGTTCGCCACCAGCTTCCGGGCGACGGTCAGCCGCAGCCACGCCGACCAGGCGCGTTACGCCGTGGGGACGGACGTCCGCGCCTTCGAGCGTGACCTGGTGCTGGACGCCGACCGGGCGCGGCCGCGGGAGGCGTTCCTGGCGGACCCGGCGGTGATCGCCGCCAGCCCCGTTCTGCGCTTCTTCAACGCCGATGTCTCCAATGACCGCCAGGAGCCGGTGCCCGGCGAGGTACTGGCCATTGAGTCAGACACGTTCGGCAGCACTCTATACTGGCGGGATGATCTGGGGCCAGTTAAGACTCCGCGGGCGGTGGGTGCGCCGTCCGCCCTACCAGCGCCGGGCCGGGCGCTGCCGGTGACTCCGGCGCGGATCGGGCTGTGGGCGCGCTTTGACGTGCGCGGCCTCAGCTTCTCCGCCGGCCTGTACCGGCCCGACCTGGATCGCCTGCTCAACCGGACGACGCTCCGCCTGCGCCTGCGTGACGCCGTGGGCGCGTTTGTGCACGTGCCGCTGGCAGCAGTCGAGGTGGAGTGGACGCGCCAGGGCACCGACCGGCCGGGCCTGGACAGCCGGTCGTTCAACACCAGCGGGTGGGTGTACCTGGAGGCGTCGCTGGCGGACCTGGCCTATACCCCGCAGGGCGAGCTGCGCCTGGAGGCGATCTACTGGCAGCATCGCGCGCGGGATGCCCGCCAGGAGAACGCCCTGCGCCTTTCCCTGGCCGACCTGACCCTGATTGCGGCGGATGGGACGGTCACCGCTGTGGACTGGCTGAGCGGCCCGGGCTGGGAGCTGATCTACGATTCGGGCGCGTTGATTGAGGATGGCTACACGGCGGCGAGCGTGATGCCCGGCCGCGCGCGTTCTGGGCGGCAGGCGGTGTGGGATCAGCGCGGGCTGCTCAGTGGGCTGGGCATTGTGCTCGACTACCCGGAGGCGCCAGCCATCCCGGCCATTGCCAGCCCCAGCCTGCTGGACCTCACCGGCCTGCAGCCGGGCGACTCCTACCGTCTGACGAATATCGGCGGGGTCAGCCCGGAGGTGCAGATACTGGATGTGGCGGCGTACTATCCCACGCTGTACGCGGACCAACGACCGTTCCTGGTGGTGGACCAGGCGGCGCTGCTGTACGCCATCAACCGGCGGCCGGGCGCGGCGGTCTATGCGGACGAGATGTGGCTGCGCCTGGCGCCCGGCGTGGATTCCGCCGCGTTCGTGGCCGGGCTGGACGCCGAAGGCGACGCCAGCGTGATCCTCCGCACCGAGACGCTGGCCCGCACCCTGCGCGGCCTGCAGACCGATCCGCTGGCCCTCGGCCTGATGGGCCTGCTCTTCCTGGCATTCCTGGTGGCGCTGGCGCTCAGTGTCGTCGGGCTGGTGACGTATGCCGCGCTGACGGCGCAGAGCCGCCGGGGCGAGTTCGGCGTGCTGCGGGCGATGGGCATGTCTCTGGGGCGGCTGGCGGCCAGCCTGGCGCTGGAACAGGGCCTGGTCGTGCTGACCGGGGTCGGGCTGGGTGTGGCGCTCGGCGCCGTGCTGAGCGCGCGGGTCGTCCCGACACTGGCCATCGGCACGACCGGGGAGGCGATCACACCGCCGTTTATCGTCCAGGTGGAGGGCGCGGCGCTGGCCCAGTACGCCGTGATCATGGCGCTGGTGCTGCTCCTCGTACTGGGCACGAGCCTTCTGATCGTGCGGCGGCTCTCGCTGGCCCAGACGCTGCGCCTGGGGGAGGAGTAGCCATGCCTCCGGCGTTCATCCTGCGGCGTATGTGGCGCGAAAGAAGATTGCTCGGCGTGCTGCTCCTCGCCATCTGCCTGGTGACCGGGTTCTTCGCGCTCGGCCCGCTGTACGTGCGGGCCGTCTCCGAGGCCGGGCTGCGCTATGCGGTGGAGAACACCGCCCCCGAACGGCTGGCGATCACAATCAGCACTGCCGATCCGCTCGGCCAGGACGCCTGGGACGTGCTCAACCGGACGCTTGGCGGTGCGGTGACCGATCTCACGCGCAGCGCGCGCTCGGCGGGGACGGTCAATGGCTACGCCTACACGCTGGGCGAGCCGACGACGCTGTTCACCGCCCCCACGCCTAACGATTACCAGATCGTGGCCTATTCCAACCTGCGCGATGCCGTCCAACTGGTGGAAGGCCGTTGGCCGGAACGGCTGGCCCCGCCCGCCGAGGTAAGCGCCGCCGGGCTATCCGACGAGGAGCAGGCCGCCCGCCAGATAGGCGATTACAGCCGCGGCGAAGTGGAAGCCGTGATCTCAACCGTGGCCGCGGCCGAAGCCCGTATGGAAGTGGGTAACCGGGTGGTCGTTGGCGCGGACGCGGGCGGGGCGACGACGGTGGTGCGCATCGTCGGGCTGGTGGAGCCGCGCCTGCCGCTGGACGATCCCTTCTGGGAAGGGCAGCGGCTGGTGATTCTGGGACGCTGGGTGCCGATTTCGCTCTTTCAGGAGCGCTATGACTTCGGCCTGATCGTGCCGGAAGGCGCGTTTGAGGACTGGATCGCGCCAGTGGTACGCGGCACTACCTACGTGTGGACGCTGCACACCGACCCGGATGCCGTCCACGCCGACACGCTCGACGCCCTCGAAAGCCGCCTGACCGCCGCCCAGAACGGCCTGCGCGCGCGTTTCCCGGACATCCTGATCCTCAGCGGTCTGTTTGACCTGATCGCCGCGTTCCGGGCCGACCTGGTGGCGACGGAAGGACCGATCACGCTGCTCTCCGGCGCGGTGCTGGTGCTGATGCTCTACCACCTGGTGACGACGGTCGCCCTGGTGCTGGAGCAGCAGAGCGTTGAATGGGCGGCCATCACCAGCCGGGGCGGGAGCATCCCGCAGCTAATCGGCATGCAGGCGGCGACGATGGCCGTGCTGGGCGCGATCGGGGCCGCGGCCGGGCCATTCGTGGCGCAGGCGATCCTGGCACTGCTGGGGACGGTCGGCCCGCTGGCGCACACGCTGTCCGGTGCGGGGAGCATCCCGGCGCGGGCTTTCGCGCTCTCCGGCGCTGCGGCGCTGGCCGCGGTCGCCATCCTGAGTCTGCCGGCCTGGCCTGCGGCGCGGCGCAGCCTGCTGCGGCTCAAGCAGCTTGTCTCCCGGCCGCCCACCCGGCGGGGCTGGGCGCGCTACCTGCTGGACTTCGTCTTCCTGGCGCTGGGGCTGGGCCTGATGCTGCGCCTGTACTTCATGATCAGCGGGGATGCGGCGGACAGCCTGGGGATGCTCCTGCGCGACCCGGCGGCACTGGTGCGGCTGATCGCGGCCGGGGCGGCGGAGGCGGGCGGCCTGAACGATCCGTTCAACCTGCTCGGCCCGGCGCTGGTGCTGACCGGCGCGGCCCTGCTGTGGCTGCGCGTGTTCCCGCTGGCAATGCGTCTGGTGGGGCGCATTGTGGGCGCCGGGCCGGGCCTGACCGGGCCGCTGGCACTCTGGCACGTGGAGCGCGATCCCGGCCACTACGCGCAGCTCGTGCTGCTCCTGATCGGCACGCTGGCGCTCGGGACCGCGTCGCTGGCTCTGGACGCCACCCGTGATGCCGGGGCGTGGGCGGTGGCCCGCCACGAGGTTGGCGCGGCGGCGCGGGTGACGTTTGACCCGCTGGCAGCGGAGGCGGGCACTGACTGGGCAGCCATGCCGGGCGTGACCGCCGCCGAGACGCTGCTGGTGACGGCGACGCCGCAGCGCGCCGGACAGAAAGGGACGACGTTTTTTGGCCTGGAGGCGGAGTCCTTCGCGGCGGCCTTCCCGGAGCAGGCAGCGGCGGTTGAGGCGCTGCGCGGGCAGGCGGCCTGGTCTGTGGCAGGGCTGGCCCTGCCGGAGAATGCCACGCTGCTGATGCTGCAGGTGTTCGCGGAGGCAGATCGGAAGAGCGTCGTGTAGGGAAAGAGTGTAGGATAGGGTGGTG
>CAZGYW010000034.1:6870-12383 GCA_964530495.1 uncultured Anaerolineae bacterium | reverse complement strand
CTCCGGCACCACATACAGATTGCGCACCGGCAGGGTGAAATAGTCTGCGAACACCCCGCCATAATCCCGGATCCCCAGGGTACGCCGGTCGCGACACTGAGAGGGAATCCCGGCGCGGCACAAATCACACATTCCACAGGCGATATTGATCTCGCCAACCACCCGCTTGCCCGGCCATGGTTCCGGTCCCTCCACCACGCGCCCCACGAACTCGTGTCCAGGAATCCCGGCATAGCTGTAGTATCCGGCGACAAGCTCCAGATCGGTATTGCAGATGCCTGCCAGCAGGGGTCGGATCAATACCTCATCTTCGCCCGGCGCGGGTATTGGCACATCCTCGCACAGTTCCAGCCGCTTGTTCTCGATCCAAAGTGCGCGCATATCTCCCCCTCAGGTGCGTCACTGCATCCCGACTGCAGATTATCCCCCGGAAACAAACACAGCGACAGCCAAAACGGCCATCGCTGCATCTTTCTCAGCCAACCCTCTTCAGGCTTCCTGGCGGCGTCTCCCGCGCAGTAGAGGCAGTTCCCCGTTCTCCCAGGCAACGAGCAGCGGGACCGCATTGAAAATGGAGGAATACGTCCCACTCGCCAGGCCGATGAACAGGATCGCCACAAACTGCTTGATGGTCGCACCACCGAACAGTAGCAGCGCCGCCATGATGAAGAAGGCGTTTAACTGGGTCGCCAGCGACCGGTGAATCGTCTCCAGGACGCTGCGATTGACCAGAACCTCATAGTCCTCACCGCGCCGCCTCTTGCTGTTCTCGCGGATGCGGTCAAACACCACAATGCTGTCCTGTACGGAGAACCCAATCACCGTCAACACCGCCGTCAGGAACAGCGCATCAGCTTCCCAGCCGAATAGCAGGCCCAGGATGGACATAACACCCATAACTACCAGAATGTCATGCACCATCGCCGCGATGGCGCACACACCGTAACGCACCGCGTTGGGCACCTGTCGGAACGAAAAGGCAATGAACACCAGGATGATCACTGCCGCTACGATAACCGCAACAAACGCCGCCTGGGTGACTTCGCTACCGATCGATGGCGATACCTGGTTGACGATCGTGGCCTCGCTATCCAGGGGTGCGATTCGCTCGCCCAGCGCTGCCGTGATCTGCTCGGTGACTTCCGGCTCAACAAACGACGTCCGGATTTGCCAGCGCGCACCGCTGCTCGCTGCACCGATGGTCTGCAATTCCTGCAGGACTACATCGTCCAAACCAAATTCTGCAAACACAGTGCGGATAGCATCTTCGCCCGCCGGTTCCCGGAACTCCACTTCGAACAGGCTTCCGCCCACGAAATCGATCCCCAGGCGAATCGGTGAGCCTATTGTCGCCATCGAATAGATCATGGCGATGACTCCGGGCAGGATGACCAGGGCGGAGAGCAGGAAATAGTACCGGCGATGCTTGATAAAGTTGAACATAGTAGTCCGTTCCCCTGTTCCCTAAATGCCCATCATCCACGCATGTCTGGCAAGCTGCTTACCTGCCAGACGCATCAACAGCACCAGCAGCGTGCGGGTGACAATCACCGCGGTAAAGAGGTTCAGCACCAACCCGAGCGCCAGCGTGATGGCGAACCCGCGCACAGCTCCAGCCCCAAACGTAGACCCGAAAAGATACAGAATCAGGCAGATGATAATCGTCGACAGATTCGAATCGCGGATTGACGTCCAGGCACGCTCAAATCCAGCCATAATCGCCAGATCAAGGCTGCGTCCCTTGCGCAATTCCTCTTTCATACGTTCAAAGATCAGGATGTTACCGTCCACCGCCGTGCCCACCGAAATCAGGAATCCCGTGATGGCGGGCAGCGTCAGCGTCACCGGGATGAACTTGAACAGCGCGAAGTTCATTACCCCAAAGAGCAGCAGTGCCATGCTCGCAGCCAGCCCTGGAACCCGGTAGTACAACAGCATGAAGGTCAGAACCGTCAGAACGCCGATGATCCCGGCGTCCACACTGCGATCGATCGACACCCGGCCCAGCGTTGGGCCAACACTCTCGACGCTGTCCACCCGGAGCGGCACTGGCAGCGCGCCGTACCGCAGCTGGACCGCCAATGACTGGGCTTCATCCTGGGTGAACGCCCCGGAGATCATCCCACCGTCGGTCAGCGCATCCTGAATTGTTGGGGCAGAGAGCACCACCCCATCCAGAACAATCGCAAGGGGCTGGCCGATGTGCGAAGCCGTAAACGGCCCGAAGATCGCTGTCCCGCTCTCATTCAGGGTGAAGCTGACAATCCACTCCGTCCCTGTCTGGTCTACCTGAGCAACCGCCGTCTGCAACCCTGCGCCGGTCATGACCGTCTCAAATGGCTGTCCCGTACGCGGGTTGACAAACGCCTCGGGCAACTCGGTCTCTTCTTCGCCACCCGTGACGGCCTGTTCCGTAGGAGCTGGCGCGTCACCATCCGCGGTTTCGCGGGCGGCCTGCTGCTCAAGCTGGGCAGTCGTCATGATTCGCGCGCCGTAGTAAGCGGTCACATCGCCCAGTCCAGAAAAGTCCACAAACTCGAGCAGACCGGTCTCGCGGATTGTCGCAATCGCCACTTCAGGGTCACTGATACCTGGCAGCTCTACAACCAACCGGTTGGCACCCTCCTGAAGCTGGATCACCGGCTCCGCCACCCCCAGCGCATTCACCCGGTTTTCCACAATCCGCCGCGCTGTTTCCATATCGCCGCTCGTGATCTGGTCGCCGGGCAAGTCGGCCGCCAGGAGTACCCGCAGCCCGCCCTGTAAGTCCAGACCCGGGCGAATCTCAATGGAACGGGAGAACTCCTCCTCACCATCATTGTTGAAGTCGAGGTGAATCCCCGGATTGTCAGGTAAGACCATCCAGATTGACACCACGGCCACAACGATGGTCACAATCAACCAGCGAATATGACTAGACATGAGCGCTTCCCTTCAAGCCGATCAAGAACATATTTGCCTGATAAATGGCACAAGAAACCGACTCCGCTGGTGGAGTCGGTGACGCGCAAATCATACCGCGCCCCTGGAGCAGTGTCAACGACTCATCCTTCGGGTGGGGCGCCACTGTCCTGCCCCAGTCGAGCGTTGAGCGCCAGCGCCTCCGGGTTATACGGCTGGGTGAGCGCCGCCGTGATCACCCGCACCTCGACTCCCTCAGCCAGCCGAATCAGCGCCTCGCCCGTGTCTGGCTCCAGTATCACAATGGTGCCAATCAGGCCGCCATAGGTAACCACCCTGTCCCCCGGCTGCATCTGCCGCACAAACATCTGCTGCTTCTTGAACTCTTGCTGGCGGGGGAGAATCACCAGCGACCAGTAGGCGGCAATGACCAGCAGCAGGATCACAAGGGTGCCGATTAGTTCCATCGAAGAGTGCCTTCCTGCGATTGTGCATTCGGTGACCCGCGTATTATAGCCATTCCCGCCCGACACACCCACGATCAGGGATGTTTTGCTGCTGCGCTGCGCTCAATGCCCCGGTGCGCCCCATCGGGTGCGATATCTGCATTGCAGGCACACGCGCATCCGTGTTACGATCCGCCCGCTTGCTGAGCCGGCCCGTATCCGATCATGAGGACTCCATGCGCATTGTCACCAACCATCCGAAGATTCGCCGCAGTCGCCGCAATGCCCAGTATGCTTTCTTCGCCACACTCGCGCTGTTGATTCTGGGCCTGTTTATCACCAACGCCGCCCCCCAGGTTCCGATCCTGTTTGCCGCCCCCCTCCTCATCCTGCCCATCGCCATTGGGGCGACGGTCTATTCCGTGCGGCTGGCGAACCTCTGGCTGCGTGAACCCCGCCCGGAAGTAATGCTTGAAGCCGGCCTCAAGGGTCTGGGAACTCGCGACGTCCTCTACAACTACTTCTTCCCTGCCCGGCATGTCCTGATCACCACTCAGGGCATCTTCACCTTCACCGTGCGTCCCCAGGAAGGTAACTTCCTGATCGATGGCAATCGCTGGGTCAAGCAGGGGAATGCCTTCAGCCGCTTTATGACCCTGTTTCGTCAGGATACGGTTGGCCGCCCGGATCTGGAAGCTGCCCGCGAAGCAGCAGCTGTACAGAAGCTGGTAGATCAGGTTGCGCCGGAATCGAGCATCACGGTTGAGCCGGTTGTCATCTTCAGCGGGCAGGCGGTCAGCTTTGAAGTCCGCAATGCCGACCTGCTCATTCTCTACGGCAACCCGAAAGAGAAACCTAACCTCAAGACATTCGCGCGTGACTTGAAGAAGCGGGAGAAGGCCGCCAGCCTGACGGATGAGCAGATCGCCGCGCTGGAAGCAGCTGTCGGCGTCCCCGCTGAGGCAGCCGCATGAGTGAGTCTCGCCCGGCACGACGCAGTCTGGCCATCCTGGTAGCGCTCACCCTGCTGGGATTCTGGCTGCGTCTGATCTGGCTGGGCGCTTCTCCGGTGCGCGGCGACGAAGCCTTCACGATTCAGTACTGGCCGGCTTCGTTCACGGATGCGCTCAAACTCGTCAGCACCGATCCCCACCCCTGGGGAGCGTACACGCTCTTTGCCAATTGGCGCGCCCTGTTTGGAGATGGCGAGTGGATCATGCGCCTGCTGCCTGCGCTGGCCAGCCTGCCCGGCATTGCGGCCACATATGGCCTGGGGCGCGTTTTGTTCAACTCCCGGCGGGCAGGATGGCTGGCAGCCCTCCTCTACGCAGTCCACCCGTTCCTGATCTGGCATGCTCAGGACGTCCGCAATTACGCGGTCTGGGTTGCTGCCAGCGCGCTGGCGGGTCTGGCCTTCGTGCATGCGGTCGTCCGCAATCGACGCTCGGACTGGCTGCGTTACGGCGTGCTAAGCGCCATCGCCGCCTACTTCTTCTTCCTGCAGGCATTCATGCTTGCCGCCCAGGGCCTCTACCTGTTGTTCGCCCGGCGCGCCCGACTGAGGAACTGGCTTGTGACAATGGTAGGTCTGGGCATCGCCCTGATCCCCTGGCTTGTGGAGCTTTACACCGCCGCCACAGGCGGCTATGGCGGCACGGCTGGCCAGGCTGAGCCGCTCAAGCTGGTGACGTGGTTTCTGCCGGAGCTTGTCGCGGGCAGCACCCTGCCTGATGCCATCCTGGCCCCGCTGGGAATCGTGCTGTTCCTCGGGCTCAGCGCTGCAATCGCACTGCTCCGTGCGACCATTCACCGGGATAGCGTCCTCTTGCTCGTGTTCAGCGTTGTCGTCCCGACCCTGCTCGTCAGCCTGATCGCCACACGGATGGCGGTCTTCCGCCCGCGTTACATCATCGCCGTTGTGTCGTTCCTCATCGTGCTCATTGCCGGCGCCCTCAACTGGCTGCACTCCCAGAGGGCGTTACGCCGCCGGCTGGCAATCGGGCTGTTGGTTGCGCTGCTGGCTGTTCAGGGTTGGTCACTTGCCAACTACTACACAAATCCTGCCTAGATCGGAAGAGCGTCGTGTAGGGAAAGAGTGTAGGATACGGTGTAGATCTAGGTGGTCGCCGTATCATAAAAAAAAAAGTGTTTGGGGGGGTGAGGGGG
>CAZGYW010000034.1:0-6860 GCA_964530495.1 uncultured Anaerolineae bacterium | reverse complement strand
GCCCTCGACCCTGGCTTCACGTACTACTTCCGCGGGCCTGCCGCGGAAACCACCCTGCCGCTGCGCGCCAATCCCCCGGCTGAGGAAACAATCGCATTCCTGCAGGATGTCGCCCCACGCTATTCTGCCATCTGGTTCCTGCCACGCACCAACCCGAACTGGGACGCGGAGCATATCCCGCTGTCCTGGCTGACCGCCAACTGGCAGCAGACCGCTTCCCTGACAGTTGCCGGCTTTGAGGTGCTACAGTTTCGCCCGTGGGCCGTGTCGCCCGCTGAACTATCCACCCGCGAACCTGCGCAATTCGGAGCCAGCGCCCGGCTGCTGGACTGGCACCTCACGCTCCTGACTCCTGCGCTCGCGCATCTGACTGTGTACTGGGAGCCGCTTCCCGGCGGCATTACCCCACTGCACGGCTTCGCCCACCTGGTCGGCCCGCCCGACCCCGCATCCGATTCGCCGCTCCGCGCGCAGGACGATCACCCCGTGACTGACCGCGCCTGGCAGCCCGGCGTGATCCGGCGTGACGTATACCAGCTTGATCTGACTCAGCCGCTCCCCGCCGGAGAATGGGTCATTCACATCGGCCTGTACATACCGGCCACCGTCGAGCGCCTGCCGGTCAACGGCGCTGACCATATCGTCATTCCACTGGAAGCGGCAGACACGCCGTAGAAAGAAACAAAAAGAGGCCAGCCGTAGCTGGCCCCTCGCCTCTCATTGCCCGGACGGCTAACCGCCCAGCTTGGCCTGCCACTTGGCGACCAGCTTGGAATAGGTATCCTCGCTAATCTCGCCGTTGGCAAAGCGCATGTCCAGGCTGTCGATCATCGCCTGGATTTCCTCCGGGGTCTGCGGCGCAGCCGCAGCGGCCGCCGGCTGCGCCTGGCCACCCTGCGCGTTCTGCTGCATCATCTGCATCATCATCTGCTGCATCATCATCTGCTGCTGCTGGAGCTGCTGTTGGAGTTGCGCGCCCCCGGGATCCATCGTGGCCCCGATGCTCTGGCCCACGCCGAGACCCAGCCCTGCCCCTGCCAGCGCGCCCCCCGCCCCGGTATTCTCCGCGGCTGACTGCGCGATGTCCAGGCGACGCACACGCTCGTATGCTTCCAGATTCATGTAGTTGCGCAGTTCGTCGAGCGTCGCTTCCTTGGCCGTGAATGGCTTGATCTCGATGGCCTTGATACGCATCCCCAGCGCGCCAAACTTATCGTTCAGCCGCGCCAGCAGTGCGCCTTCCAGGTCACCCACCAGCTTATTCACCTCTGGTACGCTGGTCGCGCCGGCGCCGGAGACCAGCGTCCCGATCTCACCGAGCAGCATCGATTGAATCCGGTCCTTGATGTCTGCAATGCGGAGTGTCGGCTTGCCGATGCCGTACTGCCGCACGAAGCGCACCGCATCGTCCACACCGATATCGAGCACGCCGTGGGTCACCAGCAGCACCACGCCCATGCCTTTGCCCGGCGTTTCGATGACAATCGGCGGGTTGGTTCCCCACGGCACCTGGGGCAGGTCCTTGAGGTTAACGAAGTACAGATCCGCCGTGAATGGGTTACGCCCGCCGGTGACCAGCCCGATCAGGCCGGACAGGATCGGCAGGTTCGCGGTGGAGAGGGTATGACTGCCCGGGCCGAGCGCATCCAGCACCTCACCCTGCCGGACAAACACCGCCGCCTGGCTCTCCGCAACAATGACCTGTGACCCCAGTCGCCAGTTGCCGCCCCCAGCCTGCGGCTCGCGATAGGTCAGCTCGTCATCCATGACATTGACATGGTCAATTACATCAATAATCCGCGGCATTGCTCATTGTCTCCTTGCTAACATGCTGAAGGCTACCACCCCGACGCCTATGCCAACCCGCTGAGCACATCCTTACGCAGGCTGAACGCTTCCCCGGCTTCGTCAATCACCGGCCCCATCGCCGCCAGCGCTTCATCTACCCCGACTCCGGACCTGGCCGCCGCTACCAGCGCGTCCATCAACTCCTTGATCTGATCGGCATAGCGCAGCATCGCCTCATCAAAGGCATAGACCTGCGCCAGTTGTTCTTCACCGATCTTGAGCGCCCCGGTCACAGCATAGCCTGGCGCCGCGGTGAAGATCCGGTCCGCCAGCGTTTGCAGTTTCTCCTTCACCCGGCGGGTCTTGCTCATGGAGGACAGCCCGCCCGCGTCCAGGATCGCGTTCTCGGCCTCAGCCATCCGTTTGATCTCGTCCCGCAGCAGCCCGGCAACGTGCTCCCGCACAATGCGATCAGCATCACGCTGGGCGTCCATGTCGAAGTAATTTTCGATATGGTCTCCGAGCAGCGGGATCTTTGTCAACAAATTCGCAAACGAGCCGCGCTGGCTCACAATCCGGTCATAGAGGTTATCTGCCATCTGCTTACCATTCCTCCTGTTAGGGCCTTGGTCGCCCACGGGCCACCTTCCGTAGAAACCAGCTACAGCATACAACAGACTGATGTTCGGGACAAACCAGCCTGACCGCCATTCAGGGCCAGCCTGTGCCTCCTCTAGCTGATGAAGTACTCCGTGCCACAGTATTTGCAGGTCAGCACGCCTTTGCCTACGAGTTGAATCTCCCCGCCGCAGTTGCGGCACTTGTCCAGCTCGCGCAGTTGCTGTGCCGCATCGGAGTACAGGATGCCTTTATCCCAGTTGATATACCCGCTGAACACCTGCAGGCCCACCAGCTTATGAACCAGCGCCCTGATCTCCTCCTGGCTGATCTGCATCTCCAGCGCAATGTCATTAACGGCCACCTGGCCCCGGCTGCTCACGATATCCAGCAAGCGCCGCTGGCGTTCGGCCTGTACCTGGCGGCGTCCCTCTGCAGCGCCCTGCGACAGCATCATCACGCCAAATCCCACCAGCGGCGCGACCAGCACAACAAACGCGATACCGATCCCCAGCAGCGCCCCCGATGTCGTCAGGCCCCCGCTGGATACCCCGCTCAGAAGAAACGCAGCCGCAATCACGCCAATCAGCAGCCCGGCCACGATCAGAACCACGCCCACTACGCGCCCGTCTCTCACGCTGTTCACTCCTTGTCAGTTTACGGTTCGAATTCCACTTCGCGTGCGCTGATCGCGCGCGGGCTAGCCGAACCCGGCGCTGCCCCCGCCACCTCCACCGCCACCGCCGCCACCACCACCGCTGAACCCCCCGCCCCCACCGCCGGAAGACGAGGGGCGGCTGCTCATCGTCGTGGACGCAGTGTTCAGCATGCTGAACAGCCCGGTCGACATCGAGTTAAGACTGGTCGAAATGCCACCCGCCATGCCGTCCAGCGATCCACCCGGCCGGGCCAATTGGCCTCGAATGTCGGGGTTACGCATATCCACCATCGGCTCGCCATAGCGGTAGCCGCGCGACCACGGGCCACCCACATAGCGCGGGTAGTACCAGTACGGGATCGGCATCTCCGGCACTTTAGCGAAGTGATTCGTCCAGGTCCGTTCCAGGCCGAACGCGATCGCATACGGCAGGTAGTCGTTGAACTGCTCCGTCGCTTCCTCAACATTCACATACCGCTGCATATTGCGCAGGTACTCGCGGAAGGCTATCCACTTGGCCGCTTCCTCCGCACCCTCAACGGTCTTGGCGGGCATTCGGGAACCGGCCAAAAGCGCGGCCATTCCCACCATACCCAGCGCGGTCGGCAAGCACAGGAAGGCCGCCGGACTTTCGGTTTCCATGGTCAAGGCAATCCCACCAAAGAAGGCGAGCCAGGAGACCACAAGGAGCGCCACGCCCCCGCCCATCCAGCGTTTGCGAACTGCATCAGGGCTGTCTGCAAAGAATCCTTCCCGCACAACCTCTTTGTACAGCGACTTCTGGATGGCCCCGATATGGACATAGAACTTGTCCCGCAGATCATCCATATCGACTGTTTCGCGCCTCTTGAAGAGCTTTTCCAGCAGCGTCTGCTCGTACCCGCGCAACGTGTCGTATGGTTTCCCGGTGAGCTTTAGCGTGAATTCCGTTGACTTACCCAGCCCGAGGAATCCTTCGCGCCGATCCTCTTCAATCACCAGGTAACCCCGCCGCGCCAGGTCGATCAGTGTCGATAGCACAACCCGCATGTCGGCGCGCTCATCCATCAGTGTCCCGGCCACCGCCGGCGGCAGGTTGGACGGTGGTTCCGCCAGGTACTCCGGCACGACGCCGATCTCCGGATCCCGACCGCGCTTCCACCACCGGTAGTACGTGCCTAACAACCCCACAACAGCAATAATCACCGAGCCGCCGCCAAACAGCAGGTTCAGAATCGGGCCAAGCGTCACCTGCCGGTCAAAGGCCGCCTGCCAGTTCGCTACCCGGCCGGCCGGGTTGTGCGGGAACTGCACACGCACCTCAAAGCCTTCGTCAGCCGCGATCTGTCGGGTGGTCCGGAAGGTCACAACCGCGCCGTTGACGTCTACCTCAGCCGGTACATAGTAGGCGGCTGCCGGGTCTGTATCCCGCGGCGCGAACTCCGGGGGCAGGACTACCGTCACTGCCGAAGACTGGATTGGATACGAATGATCAGGCGCCACTGCGAACCAGTCGATCTGGTCGCCATCCTCGTAATAGCGCAGCGGCCCATCAACCGTGTACGTGATGGTGAACACCCGCCGTTCGTTCTCCGCCGGGCGCAGGAAGTAGTACACGATTTCAAGCTCATCGCCATTACGTGAAACGCAGTATGTCCCCGCCCGTTCGGCACACTCCTGGGTCAGCGCAGTCTGGCCCTCAAACACCCGCACGGAATGCAGGCTGTCCAGCCTGTCGCCCACCGGGATGGCGCGGAACCCAAACCGGAACGTTCCGCTGGTGAACTGAATCTCATGCACTTCGGTCACCGAAAAGCGGTTCTGGAACGTGTCCACATTGTCAATGGTCACATCCCACCGCCGCCAGTACAGCGACCGGCTCTGCGCGTCCGCTTCCCCGGGCAGCAACAGCACCGCCAGGCCCAGCACCGCGCCAATCACCATCGCCCAGCGAGTTCGTCCTGACATCATCCTCCCCCTCATCAATTCCGAAATTCCTCCACTCCGGCTGCCCGGCAACACCGGGTAGCGTTTGATCTACAATCGTTATATCATTTGAAAGGGTGACATGCCACTGACAGGAGGAAAGAAAGATGCGACGTTTTGCCTCATTGGCCCTTGCGCTCGTCATGATCATTGTCGCAGGGGGTTCGCTGGTGAGCGCCCAGGGCACCGAACAGATTCACGTGGTGCAGCCTGGCGACAATCTGTATCGTCTTGCCCTGCGGTACGGGACAACAATCAGCGCGCTGGTTCAGGCCAATGGCATCCTGAACCCGAACCTGATTTTCGTAGGCCAGCGGCTCAAAATCCCTGGCACTACGACCGAACCCGGTGACGATGGCGATACGGGTGACGACGGCGACACCGGAACCCCGACTGAGACGACAATCCATGTCGTCCAGCGCGGCGAAACCCTGTACCGTATTGCTCTGCGGTATGGGACAACCATCAGCAGCCTGGTTTCACTGAATAGTATTGCCAATCCGAACCTGATCTTTGTCGGGCAGCGTCTCGTCGTCTCTGGCACCGGTGGCACCACTCCGCCCCCCACGCCGCCCCCTGGCGGGGACACTGGCGACGGCGGCACCAGCACCAGCCCGAACGTTGCTTTCGCCTATGGCATCCAGGTGCACCTGCCCAACCAGAATCAGGCCGCCGTTACCGGCAGCATCACCGAGCTTGGCATGACCTGGGTCAAGCAGCAGATCGAGTGGAAGGTTTACGAGCAGGCGCGCGGCCAGATCAACTGGGCGCCGCTGGATGAAATGGTGAACGCCCTCGAGGCAATCAATGCCAGGATCCTTTTCAGCGTCGTGAAGGCTCCGGCCTGGGCGCGCGACTCGTCGCAGGAAGACGGCCCACCGGCCAACTTCCAGGACTACGCGAATTTCGTGGCGGCCCTGGCCGAGCGTTATCACGGTCGCGTCGATGCGTACGAGATCTGGAACGAGCAGAACCTGCGGCGCGAGTGGAACAGCAGCAGCCATCCCATCAGCGCTGCGCAGTACATGGAACTGCTCCGGGTGTCGTACAACGCGATTAAGGCCAAGGACTCGGCGGCTATCGTCGTCTCCGGTGGTCTGGCCCCCACGGGCTTCAATGACGGCGTAAACGCGATCGATGACCGCGTTTACCTGCGGGCAATGTACGCCAACGGGCTGGCGCGTTACTCCGACGCCATCGGCGCGCATCCCAACGGCTGGGCAAACCCGCCCAACTCCGTGTGCTGCAACAACACCGCCGGTGTTCCCACGCATGACGATCACCCGAGCTTCTTCTACCTGGAGACCATGCGGGATTACCGCAGCATCATGGTTGCCAACGGAGATTCGCAGACCTTCATCTGGGCGACCGAGTTCGGTTGGGGCACGAATGCGGATACCGGCAGCGGCGCACCGCCCGGCTATGAGTTCGTCACGTACACCGACCTGAATGAACAGGCTCAGTACATCACGGCGGCCTTCCAGCTGGGCAAGAACCTCAGCTATGCGGGGCCGATGTTCCTCTGGAACCTCAACTTCTGCAGCGCGGCCGGCGCCAGCTCCGAGCAGTGCCTGTGGGCGCTGATCGGACCGTCAGGCCCGCGCCCAGCCTATGCCGCCGTCAAGAATATGCCGAAGTAAATCGCTGCTTCTGGCCCGTCGCCCATGCATCAGACCCGTCCCGGGAAACCCCGGGGCGGGTTTTTCGTTCGCCTAACAGTCTCGCATGTCGCAGGATCAGCCGGATGGTGCTGTGATCGAAGCAGTTACTCCGCCGCCCCGGCATCCGGCGTGGCGGAAGCAGACGCCGCCGGGCGTGTTGGCCGCGATGT
>CAZGYW010000033.1:7029-12419 GCA_964530495.1 uncultured Anaerolineae bacterium | reverse complement strand
CGTTGTGGCGGCTGGTAGGACATGCGCATCTCGACTGGCTACACTCAAGCAGGCTGCGCGGCAAGCACTCCGGCCGGCGCTGTGGCTCATCCCCCGCCGGGTGAAGTCCTGCGGCAATCCTGCAAACGGTCATGGCTGGCGGCATCATTAAGATACCACCCCGGCCCAATCCGTGCTATGGGTAAAAGCGTCTACTGAACAGGGTGACGGTGTCCCCCTGCTCTCTACCCCACCTTCCCCACCAGCGCCGTCACCGAGTGCGGCTCCAGCGTCAGCGGCAGCGTGCCCGCGGTGCATTCCAGCGTCGTGTGACGGACGCCCACCCCGTCCGGCGCGTCGAACGTGTTGGCCGTCTTGATGTCCGCCCCGTTGACCGTGAACACGTTCACCCGCCCGCCGAAGCGCCCCGCCGCCAGCCGGATCTCCACTTCGCTCGCCGCCAGGCTGCGATTGACCACGAACAGCGCCACCTCGCGCGTGTCTTCGTCCAGCGTGGCCGACACATCCAGCACCCGCACCCCCGCGTACCCGCCCCCGCTGAACGTCTCCCCCGCCCACGCCACGTCCAGCGCCGTCGGCCCGCAGAACGTGCTGTACAGCTCGAACGGGTGGAAGATCGTCTGCAGCACCAGCCCGTCCCGGTGCGTCCGGATCGGCGCGATCATGTTCACGATCTGGGCGATATTCGCCATTCGCACCATCTTCGCATGACGGATGAAGGCGTTGAAGTGCAGCGCGATCACCAGCGCATCCTCGAGGTTGTAGACCTCCTCGATGCCCTTCGTCTCGTCGGTGCGGTAGATCACGTTCCACTCCCCGACCGCGATCGGGATCTCACGCGCGATCCCCCGGTCGAGCTTCACGCCCCGGATCATCCCTTCAATCCCCGCCAGCCGTTCCTCGATCAGCTCCGTCACCGCCATGAACGCCGCGAAGTCGTTCGCCCGGTTGTTGACATACCAGTGGATGTCGATGTAATCGACCAGATCGCTCGCCTGCTCGACCAGCAGCCGGATGCGCTCCAGCACGTCCCCTTCCCAGTGCGAGATGCCGGATGCCACCAGCTTGATGCCGGGGTCAACCCACTTCATCAGCTTCCCGAACTCCGTGAAGGCGCGGGCGTATTCCTGCGGCGTCTTGTACCCGATCTGCCAGTGGCCATCCACCTCGTTGCCGATGCCCCAGTACTTCACATTGTGCGGGCGCTCGTAGCCGTGCTGGCGGCGCAGGCGGGTGATCGCCGTATCCCGTGTGCCGTTGCAGTACTCCACCCAGTCGCGCGCCTCGCGCATCTCGCCATCCCCACAGTTGACCACCAGGAACGGCTCGGTCTCCACCCGGCGGCAGAACTCCATGAACTCATTGGTGCCGAAGCTGTTCGGCTCCACGTTGTGCCAGGCCAGGTCCAGCCGGGCGGGTCGCTCCGCAACGGGGCCGACGCCATCCCGCCAGTTGTAGCCAGAGACGAAGTTGCCGCCGGGGTAGCGGATCAGCGGCATCCCCAGCCGCCGCAGGGCGTCGATCACGTCCGGGCGCAGGCCGTTCGCCTCCGCCAGCGGCGAGCCGGGGTCGTAGATGCCCTCGTACACGCAGCGGGCCATGTGCTCCGCGAACCCGCCGAAGATGTTGCGCTCAACCCGCCCCAGCGTCGCTTCGGGATTGACGTAGATCCGGTTACGCATGGCTCTCCCCCTGAATCTGTCTTAAAGTGTCCATGATGCGGCTCCTGTGATCTGGTTGTTTGTTCGCGCTTACAACTCTATCACGGAGTCGCATTTCCATTGAGAATACAGCGTGGGATGCTAACCCGGGCGACCTGCCCCCGCCCGGGATCACACAGAGCCGGGCATGCGTCCCGGCTCTGTGCTGTGCATCTGGCCCGCCACGTCTATTTGGCGGAAGAAGGCGGCCGCAGGATCAGGACTGGCGTGTTGGCCTTGTAGGCCTCGTACTCCGGCTGCCCGCCCCACTTCTTATCCGCTTTTGCCTCCAGCAGCGGCACCCCGCTGATCCGGGTCAGCAGGATTGTGATGAACACCGGCGAGATCAGCGTCAGGTACTGCCAGCCGCGCAGCACCGGGAAGGCGATGATCGCCACGCCCAGCCACAGCACAATCTCGCCAAAGTAGTTGGGATGGCGCGACCAGGCCCACAGGCCGGTATTGATGAACTTGCCCTTATTCGCCGGCACCGCGCGGAACTGGCTCTTCTGCCGGTCCGCCACCACTTCGATGCCAAAGCCTACCACCCACACCACCAGGCCGATCACCAGGAAGATGTCCGGCGCTGCCCGGTTCGTGGAGGTGATGGCCGCCAGCGCCGCCGCCAGCGAGAAGGAGACCCACAGGCCCTGCAACGTCCAGGTGAGCAGGAATCGGAAGAAGGAGGGCTTGATGCTGTCAAACCGGTCATCCGAGCCGGCCGCCCGCACCCGGCGGAACAGAAAGAGGCCCAGGCGCAACGTCCACACCACGATCAGCGCCCACAGCACCAGCGAACGGGTATCCGGCGTCGGGCTGAGCAGCACGGCAAGCGTGCTCACGGCAACATACGTGATGGTCCCCGTCAGGTCATAATAGACCTCGGTCTGGTTGCGGAACGCCGGAATGAAGGCCACCCACTGGATGACAAACGCCAGCGCCACACACAGCGCATAGAGTGGGATACCGGCCACTTCGACACCGCCCTGGCTGCCCGCCAGGGCCAGCCCGGCGGCGACCAGCAGGACAACCAGAATGGCGATAAGTGATCTTTGCTGCTTACTGTCCATAGTCTGTAATTACTCACTTTTCGTAGGATTGTGCGCGGGTGTCAATCCATGCAAAGATTATCGTAATTCACCCAAAATAACCATCGATCCGCCCCGGTAGAGCAGCGGTTGCGCGGCAAATCAGGCCACGGTCTGCCGGAGCCAATGGCGAAGCAGCCGGGCGAATCTGGCCGAAAGTCACCGCCGCCCGGTTGATCGTCATACCGCAGCGGAGCATACACCCGCGGCTGGTCGTTTCGCAGTATAATGATAACGACCGTCCAGATTGTGGAGGGGCATGGCGCGCCGTCCGGCGGGCCGCTGCCACCCTCGGGACGAGCGCTTGAAACCCCCGGCAAGCGGGGCTGGCGCAACGCCAATCACCGCCACGAGTCCCAGAGAGAGGGCGTATACCATGCCAGGCTTTACCCCCGGCCGCCGCTGGCAGCCACCGTTCTATCCCTTCAAGCGTGAGCCGCTCGGCCGCCGTGCCCTGGCCCAGGTCGAGCGTTGGGTCAAAGGCCCGCTCTTCGGATGCCGTATGTGCGGCAACTGCCTGCTGCAGGAAACCGCCTTCATCTGCCCGATGGAATGCCCCAAGGGCATCCGCAACGGGCCGTGCGGTGGCTCTACCCGTGAGCGCTGCTATGTGGACGAAACCCGCCCGTGCATCTGGTACCGCATCTACGACCGCGCTTTCGCCCTGGGCCGCGAGGAAAAGCTGCTGGAGGTCCTGCCCCCGATCGACTGGGACAAAGCCGGCACGGAAACCTGGGGGGATGTCATTGTCCAGGTGCGCAAGCTCGGCGTGGGGACGGTGACGCGCGGCCTGACCAGCCGCGATCCCGGCCAGCGGGCCATCACCTGGGACTCGATCTTCCGCCCGGTGCGCCAGCCGGACTGGTGGGGCGGCGATGCGGAATACCATCCCCCCGCCTACAGCGAGCCGGTCTCCACGCTGGAGCGCCGCCTGCGCGCCGGCGAGTTCGTGGTCACGGCGGAGGTCGCGCCGCCCATGAGCACCGCCACTGGCAAACTGCTGCGCAGCATCGAGATGGTACAGCCCTACGTGGCCGCCATCAACTTCACGGATAACCCCTCCGCCACGCCGCGCATGTCCAGCATGGCGTGCAGCACCCTGGCCGTCCAGCACGGCGCGGAGCCAGTGCTCCAGATCGCCGCCCGCGACCGCACCCGGATGAACCTGCAATCCGACGTGCTCGGGGCCAGCGCGCTGGGCATCCGTAACATCCTGTGCATCTCCGGCGATCATGCCCGCATGGGCCCTGGCCCGGTCGGACGCTCCGACGTGGTGGATATCGACTCCATCCAGATGCTGTGGATCCTGCGCAAGATGCGCGACGAGGGCAAATACCTGGACGGACGGCCGATCAAGTTCGCCCCGCAGTATTTCCTGGGCGCCGCCGCCGCACCCTTCGCCAGCGAGCCGAAATTCCAGGCCATCCGCGAGCATAAGAAAGTCAACGCCGGGGCGCAGTTCTTCCAGACCAACCTGGTTTACGACCCGGCCGGCTTTGAGCGCTGGCTGGAAGCCCTGGCCCAGCGCGACATCCTGGACAAGGTTTACATCCTGGCCGGGATCACGCCGCTCAAGAGCCTCAAGATGGCCCAGTACCTGAACGACGACGTGCCCGGCGTGACTGTCCCTGAATCGCTGCTCAAACGCCTGGAAGCCGCCGGGGATGGCGCGGAGGAGGAAGGCATTCAGATCGCGCTGGAGCTGATCGAGCGCATCAGAACACTGCAGGGCGTGCACGGCATCCACCTGATGCCCGTCAACTGGGAGGAGATCGTGCCGCGCCTGGTGCGTGAGGCCGGGTTGCTGCCGCCGGATTTCGTCGAGCCGGAGGTGGAACCCGTGCCCGGCAGGGCTGTGTAGTACCGCCCGGCTCGCGCCGGGATAGTCAGGACATCGTTCGCAACGAGCAGACAGGGGGCACAATGGCAGCTAAGACAGCAAGCTCGGTTTATGACGAGCCAAGATACACAGGACTGCGCCGCTTCAACGCCATCATGGGGGCGCTGCACCTGATCCAGGGCATCCTCATGATCGTCCTGAGCAACGACACCGCGTATCCGTTCTTCACCAACTACTTAACGTTTGATTTCCAGCTACGTAAGCTCGTCCCTGACCCGACGCAGATCGGCGATTTGCGCTTCGGTCCGGCGGTGGCCCTGTTCCTGCTGATCAGCGCCGTGGCGCACTTCATCCTGGCGACCTTCGGCTACCGCTGGTACGTCCGCCACCTGGAGCGCAAGATGAATCCGGGGCGATTCTACGAGTATGCGCTCAGCTCGTCGCTGATGATGATCCTGATCGCCATGCTCAACGGGATGTGGGATGTGCCCAGCCTGGTTCTGATCTTTGGCCTGAACGCCTCGATGAACCTGTTCGGGATCATGATGGAGTATGACAACGAGAAACGGGAGAAGGTTCGCTGGGCGTCGTTCATCTACGGCTGCATCGCCGGGATCATCCCCTGGATCGCCCTGCTCATGTACCTGCTTGGCGCCGGTGAAGGCGAAGCGCGGGCGCCCACCTTCGTGTATGTGATCATGGTTTCGATCTTCATCTTCTTCAACAGCTTCGCCATCAACATGTTCCTGCAGTACAAAAAGG
>CAZGYW010000033.1:0-7019 GCA_964530495.1 uncultured Anaerolineae bacterium | reverse complement strand
GACAAAAAGGTTGGCCGCTGGAAGGACGACCTGTTCGGCGAGCGGATGTACATCGTGCTCAGCCTGGTCGCCAAGACCGCGCTGGCCTGGCAGATTTTCGGCGGCACCCTGGCCCCGGTATAAGCTCCTCGCGCAGGAAGCAGCGATCATTACCCGGAAAAGCACCGGGCCTCCCGCAGCGATCAGGAGGCCCGGTTTGTTCTCAGGGAACCGGCGCAGCCAGCAGGCGCGCCTGCAAAACCGGATCAGCGGTATGATTGTGGCGCGGCGGGCGGGCGGTCAGCCCGGTGACCACCTCGTAATTGATCGTCTCCGCCTGGCGGGCCACCTCGTCCGCAGTGATGCAGTCCTCCCCCTGCGCCCCGATCAGCACCACCTCGTCGCCAACCGCCACTGCCCCGGCTTCAGAAACATCCACGACAAACTGGTCCATGCACACCCGCCCGACAATCGGGCAGCGCCGGTCGTTAATCAGCACCGCCCCCCGGCTGGAGAGCAGGCGATGGTAGCCATCCCCGTAACCGACCGGGACCAGGGCCACCGGCAGCGCGCGCGGCGTGATGTACGTCCGGCCGTAGCTGATGCTGGAGCCGGCCGGCAGCGTGCGGACGCGCGCCACGTGGCTCTTGAGCGCCAGCGCGGGCCGCAGCGTCACCGCCGGCGCGACTTCACCGGACGGGCGCAGGCCGTAGATGGCGATGCCGGGCCGCACAGCGTCCAGGTGCGTCTCCGGCAGGGCCAGCGTGGCGGCGCTGTTGGCCACATGGCGCAGCGGAATGGCGATTCCGGCGCCCTCCAGGGCAGCCAGCACCTGCTGGAACACAACGAACTGGGCGCGGGTATACGTGCTGTCCGCCGCATCCGCCACCGCAAAATGCGTGAACAGCCCTTCGAGCACGATCCCGGAATGCGTGGTCAATGCCTGGGCGAACCCGACAACTTCTTCCGGCAGCAGCCCGAAGCGCCCCATCCCGGTATCGACCTTGACGTGTACAGCCGCCGGGCGGCCCAGCGCCTGCGCCGCCTCCGCAACTCGCGCCGCCACATCCGCCTCAGTGACGGTCAGCGTCAGCCCCGCCTCCACCGCCTGGAAAACCTCCTGCGGCGGGGTGTAGCCCAGCACCAGGATCGGTGCCGCGATCCCGGCCGCGCGCAGCGCCAGCCCTTCCCCGGCCCGGGCCACGGCGAGCCGCTGCGCCCCGCCATGCAGCGCGGCCAGCGCCGCCGGCAGCGCGCCATGCCCGTAGGCGTTCGCCTTCACGACCGCCATCACCTGGACGCCCGGCCCCACATGGGCCTTGATCGCGCTGACGTTATGGGCGATCGCGTCCAGATCGACCTCGATCCAGGTTAGCGGGGCTTCTTGCGGGTTCAATTGCCTGCTGGAAATGGTGACCATAGATTGCGCTCACGTTGACAAATCATTCTGATTTTGATGCTATACTGAAAAGCATCAGGCACTAACCCATTCTGCTTGCTGGGTCGTGCTACATAGCCCTTTTATACCACAACGGGCACCTGGGTTACACGGCGCTGAGGGTCACACCGCTATCGTCAAGCGCCGCCGCTGAGGAGGGTTGCCTATTCGATCGCTCATGACCCGTTTGACCGTAGAGTCTGTTCTTGTACCTCAACTGAATAGATAGACCACAAACAGCGATAGGGAGAGGAAGAAGGCCATGCGTACCCGTTTCGTAACCCTGACTCTGTTGGTGGCGGTTATTGTAACCGCTTTCGCGGGCCCTGCGGCCCTCGCCCAGGACGATTGTGATTTTGCAGGCGAGATTTACATCGGCGTGATCGCCTCCCTCACCGGGGATCGCCCGAAGGTCGGGCAGAGCACGGTGGACGCGGCCCAGTTGGTCGTGGACGAGGTCAACGCCGAGTGTGGCATCGAAATTGATGGCGAGAATTACGAAGTCCTTTACCTGGCTGAAGACAGCGAATCCAAGGGTGAATCGGCCGTTGCCGCCGCCACCCGCCTGATCGTCGACGAAGAGGTCGTGGCGATCATCGGCCCGCAGGCCAGCGTGGAAGCGGTGCCCGGCGGGCAGGTTGCCAACGACCGCGAAACCCCGATGATCAGCCCGTGGTCCACCAACCCCGCCACCACCCTGGACCGCCCGTGGGTTTTCCGCGCGGCCTTCCTTGACCCCTTCCAGGGGCCGGTTGTCGCCGGTTTTGTAGCCGAGGAATTCGGCGCGACCACTGCCGCGGTGCTGTATGACATCGCCAGCGACTACCCCAAGGGCCTGGCGGAAAACTTCCGGGATGCGGCCATCGAGGGTGGGATCGAGATCGTCGGGTTTGAGAGCTTCACCACCGGCGATACCGACTTCAGCTCGCAGCTCACCAACATCATCCAGAACAACCCGGATGTGATCTTCACCCCCCAGTATTACAACGAAGTCCCCCTGATCGTCCAGCAGGCCCGCGAGCTGGGCTACGAAGGCCCGATCGTCGGCTCCGATAGCTGGGGCACGCCTGACCTGCTCGACCTGTGCGGCGACGCCTGCGAGGGGCTGTTCTTCAGCACTCACTACGCCCCGGACATCGCCACCGAGGTCGCCCAGGCGTTCATCAGCAAGTACGAGGAGCTGTACGGCGCCAAGCCCGATGACGTGGCGGCGCTGACCTATGACGCCTTCCAGTTGCTGTTCCAGGCCATTCGCGAAGCACAGTCGCTGGAGCGTGAGGACATCCGCGAGGCGCTGGCCGGCATCGAGTTGTTCGAGGGTGTCACCGGGATCATGAGCTTTGACGAGCAGGGTGACCCGGTCAAGTGCGCCGTGATCATCCAGATCAAGGACGGGGCCTTCACCTACTACGACTCGGCCTGCCCCGCCGGCTTCCCGCCTGAAGACACCGGCTCGTAACCGGCACGCATAGAATGCAGAGCGCCCCGCTGTCTGGTGGGGCGCTCTTCTTAACCTCGCGTGAGGAGTGCGTCACCCGTCCTGACAATCGGAGAACTGCAATGGATCTGACCTTTCTACTCCAGCAGTTTGTCAATGCCCTCCAGCTTGGCAGCCTGTACGCGCTGGTGGCGCTGGGGTATTCCATGGTGTACGGCGTCCTGCTGCTGATCAACTTCGCGCATGGCGACATCTTCATGTTCGGGGCGTTCCTGGGGGTGTTTGGCTCGATGGTCCTCAAGCTGCCCTTCGTCCCCACCCTGATCCTGTCCATGGTGCTGACGGCCCTGCTGGGCTTCACCATCGAGCGTGTCGCCTACAAACCGCTGCGCAGCGCCTCCCGCCTTTCAGCCGTGATCACGGCCCTGGGCGTCGGGCTGCTGCTGGAAAACGGGATGCTGGCCCTCACCGGGGCCGACCCGCGTAACTACCCGGAGGACTTCATCACCACCGAGGTGTATAACATCGGTGGGTTCAGCATCACCAATGTCAAGATCATCATCATCGTCCTGGCCTTCCTGCTCTTCCTGGGCCTGTACCTGATCGTGCAGCGCACCAAGTGGGGCATGGCCATGCGGGCGATTTCGTATGACAAATTCGCCGTGCCGCTGATGGGCATTTCCCAGGACCAGATCATCTCCCTGACCTTCATTCTGGGGACAGCCCTGGGCGCGGCCGGCGGCATTCTGTGGGGCATCGCTTTCCCGGTGCTCAACCCGTACATGGGAATGCGCGTGGGCTGGAAAGCGTTCATCGCCGCGGTGGTGGGCGGCATCGGGGATATCCGCGGGGCGTTCGTGGGCGGGCTGCTGCTCGGCTTCGTGGAGATCTTCGTGGTGGCCCTGGGCGAACCGGTGGGCATCTCCTCCACCTGGCGCGACCCGATCGCCTTCGCCCTGCTGCTGATCATCCTCGTCGTCCGGCCCACCGGCCTGTTTGGCGTGGCGCGCCGCCAGAAAGTATAGGAGGCTGTGCCGATGTTCAAATCCATCCGCGAGCGATTGGCCCGGCTTACCGCCCCGCTGCGCAACCGGCTCACCCAGACTCCGATCTTCGCGTACATGGTTGGTATCCTGGCCGCGATCTTCCTGGAGAAGCAGTTTGGCGACGCGATCGCTGAGTTCCTGAACTTCCGCAAAATCCCGAAGTTCTTCGGGATTGTGGACATCTTCGAGCCGTTCTCCAACCTGGACTTCTCCGGCATCCTGGCCCCGTTCTTTCCTTCCCCATCCATGACCATTGAGTCCCCGCTGCGCGAATCCGGGCAGGCCATCGTGGGGCTGGTACAGGAATTCGTGAAGGCGCTGTTCTACCAGGGTACGCGCGATCCCGGCTTCTTTGACGTGCTGTTCCGCGTGCTCCTCTATGACCTGGTGGTGTTCGTCATCCCGGTCATCCTGATCGCCCTGCTGCTGCGCGGCGTGGCCGGGCGCTTCCTGCAGGCGGTGCCGCGCTGGTTCGGGATCGCGCTCCATCTCGTCGCCCTGTACGGCATCCTGATCCTGTGGGGCGCGGACGGCGGCAGCCGCGAGTTGATCCTGATCTACATGGGGATCAACATCATGCTGACCGTCAGCCTGAACCTGATCAACGGCTACATGGGGGAATTTTCGGTCGGCCATGCCGGGTTCATGGCGGTTGGCGCGTATGTCTCGGCGGTGCTGACCATGTGGCTGTTTACGGATAGCGCGGTCTTCGGGCCGGCCCTGCTGCCCCCGGCGCTGGGGCTGCCGGTTGGCTTCATCGTCGCCCTGGCCGCCGGCGGGACCGCCGCTGCCCTGGCCGGCTTGCTGGTCGCCTTCCCATCCTTCAAGACCCGCGGTGACTACCTGGCCATCGTCACGCTGGCTGTCAACTTCATCGTGCAGGGCGTGATCAACAACATCGAGGGGATTGGCGGCGCACGCGGTCTGAACGGCGTCCCGCTGTGGACCAACCTGAGCTGGATTTTCGTCTTCACGGTGCTCTCGCTGGCCGCGATCTACAACCTGATCAACTCCACGCTGGGCAAAGGCATCATCGCCATCCGCGATGACGAAATCGCCTCCAGCCTGATGGGCGTCGACACCCGGCACCTCAAGCTGGTCGCCTTCCTGGTGTCGTCGTTCATCGCGGGGG
Organism: uncultured Anaerolineae bacterium; assembly: GCA_964530495.1. Classification (GTDB taxonomy): domain Bacteria; phylum Chloroflexota; class Anaerolineae; order Aggregatilineales; family Ch27; genus CAZGYW01. Next base: position 1,986 of record CAZGYW010000033.1, on the reverse strand, counting down.
TGGCGGGCGGCCTGTTCGCGCACCAGATGGCCTACGTCAACCCCGGCAACTTCGGCATCCTCAAATCGACCGAGGCGCTGGTGATGGTCTACCTGGGTGGGATGGGCAGCATCAGCGGCTCCGTGCTGGCCGCCGTGATCTTCACCATCCTGATCGAAGCCCTGCGCCCACTGGCAGTGCTCAAGTGGGTGGTCATCCCCCTGATCCTGATCGGCCTGATGCTGTACCGCCCGCAGGGGCTGGTAGGATTCCGCGAGCTCAAGCTGAACCTGGGCCTGCGCGAACACCGCCACTCACCGGCTACCACTACGGAGGCGCCCGATGCCGCTGCTACAGATTGAGACTCTTACCCACCGCTTCGGCGGGCTGCGGGCCGTCAGCGACTTCAACCTTACGCTGGAAAATGGTGAGCTGGTCGGGCTGATTGGCCCCAACGGCGCCGGCAAAACTACCGTGTTCAACCTGGTGACCGGCGCTTACCGTGCCAGCGAAGGGCGCATCCTGCTGCAGGGGGAGGAGCTGGTCGGCAAGCCGCCGCATGTGATCAACCGGCTGGGCATCAGCCGCACCTTCCAGACGATCCGCCTGTGGAACATGATGACCGTGCTGGACAACATCAAGATCGCCAACCACAACCGCATCAGCTACTCGCTGGCGGATGCCTTCCTCCAGACGCCCGGCTATCGCCGCCAGGAACGCGAGTTCCACGAGCAGGCGATGGACCTGCTGCGCCTGTTCAAGCTGGAGGGTCACGCCAATGATCTGGTGAGCAGCCTGCCTTACGGCGCCCAGCGGCGGGTGGAGATCGTGCGCGCCCTGGCCTCCCACCCCAAGCTCCTGCTGCTGGACGAACCGGCGGCCGGCATGAATCCCCACGAAATCGGGGCGCTGATGGACTTCATCCGCTGGATCCGGGACGAATTCAAGCTTACGATCTGGCTGATCGAGCACCAGATGCGGCTGGTCATGAACGTCTGCGAGCGGATCAAGGTCATCGACTTCGGGGTGACCATCGCGGAGGGCACGCCGGAGGAAATTCAGAACAACCCCAGCGTGATCGAAGCGTACCTGGGCGAACAGGGGGAGGTGGTCTGATGCTGCTGAGTGTCCAGGACCTCTATGTGTCTTACGGCGCGATCAAAGCCGTCCACGGGGTTTCCTTCGACGTGGATCAGGGCGAGATCGTGACCCTGATCGGGGCCAATGGCGCGGGCAAGTCCACCATCCTCAACACCATCGCCGGGCTGATCGCCCCTAACAGTGGAAAGGTGCTGCACAAGGGCGAGGATATCGGCCACATGGACGCCCACAAAGTCGTCAAGCGCGGGCTGGCGCTCGTGCCGGAAGGGCGCCGCATCTTCGGCAACCTGACGGTTCACGAAAACCTGCGCCTGGCGGGGTTCCAGCTGCCGGCGGATGAGCTTGACCGGCGCATCAAGCGGGTGTTCAGCATTTTTGAACGCTTGGACGAGCGCCGCAAGCAACTGGGGGACACCCTCTCCGGCGGGGAACAGCAGATGCTGGCGGTCGGCCGCGCGCTGGTCACCGGCGGCGACCTCATGCTGCTGGACGAACCGTCGATGGGCCTGGCCCCGATCCTGGTCCAGCAGATCTTCGCCATCCTGCGGGAAATCAACGCCCAGGGCACAACGATCCTGCTCGTGGAGCAGAACGCGCACATGGCCCTTAAGCTGGCCAACCGCGCCTACGTGCTGGAAACAGGCAGTATCGTGCTGTCCGGGCCAAGCGCCGAGCTGGCGGACAACCCCGAAGTCCAGCGCGCTTACCTGGGCGGGTAGGCTGCCTCGAATGCACTGCGGCCGGGCTGATCTGGCCCGGCCGCCCACTCCCTCAGTAGCACAGGATGATCGCCTGGCGGCCTGACACGCCCTGTATCAAAGCAAGAGCAGGGCGACGCTAATCTGTCGCCCTGCTGCAAGGAGATCGGAAGAGCACACGTCTGAACTCCAGTCACCGCTCATTATC
>CAZGYW010000032.1:1184-12452 GCA_964530495.1 uncultured Anaerolineae bacterium | reverse complement strand
TCGTGCTAGGGCTGGCTGGTGTCGTATTTGTTGGTGGCCTGGGCCTGAGCGCGCTGCTTCGGCGTTAAGCGCCAACCTGACCAGCATGGGCAAAAGAGGCGGCCGCGTGTCGCCTCTTTTTTGTTGGTGCTACGGAACCAGGGCCAGCGCGGGACCTGCCTGACCAAGCACAGGATCGAAGATCGGCCAGGTGGCGCTCGTGAAGGAGTCGTAGAACGTCAGCGTCAGTGGCGCCAGTGCTTCACGAGTGCCAGTCATCATGATGGCGTCGTTGATCACGCTGTTCCAGGCCCACTTGAGCGAGGGAAGCATACCCCCGACCGGTGGGACGCTGACATCGAGCGATGAGCAGTTGAGCTTGAACGTCATGTCGTGCTGCTGCGGAACAAGACTTCGCATAGTCAATTCAATCACGATGGACTCTGCTGACTGCTCAGTCACCCGGTAATCAGTTACGACAACCTCACCAACCATGATATAGCGGGTGGCTGACCGCACTGACGGCAGCCAGATCGCCGGCTGCACAGGCAATCCCCACGCGCCGCGAACAGGCAGGCTAATCCCATCCCGCTCGACCACGATCAGCACAGCGTGGGTTGCTGTGGTGTCAGGAATGTCGTGGGCCGTAGTGACGAAACCGCTGTCCACGCTGCCGTTTAGCACGGCTGAAGCCAATTCGCTTCCTTCACTGTAGAGGGCGATCCGGTAGTCAGGTTGTGCCTCTAAGGCCCTGAGCTGCCAGTGCAGGTACAGGCGCGCGCGGCCCTGGACGCTGAAATCGTAGTCGTAGCCAGCAAAGACCAGCCGGTCATCCAGTGGGGTGCGCATGGCATGCGCGGTCACCGGGGGTAAGCGCGCAGGGACGACTGCAATCTTCCCGATGATCGTGGTCGTATCTGCGCCAGGTTGGGTCTCCTGTGTGGCAGGGCGGTACAGGCCAGCTGTGACCGTGTAGTCTCCGGCCTGCAGGGTACGCGGCAGGAACACCGTATGCCGCTGCGCAATACGGGCTGTTGCCTGAACAGCCGGAGCCATGAATGGCTGGTCGCTCTGCGCGACCAGTGCCCCGCTGGCATCCAGGAGATGGACATACCCGGCCAGACTGCCGTAGGGGGCTTCCTCCTTCAGTTCCCAGGTCAGATCGACTGACAGGCGTTCTCCCGCGTGCGCTTCGGCTGGTAGTGCCGCGGTTAACAGGCGCCCCGCATCGAATTCGGCCAGCCCCTGACCTGCGTGGCCTCGTTCCAGCGCTTGCGGCGTCACATGCCAGCATGGCCCGCTGGAAGCGAATACAAGTTGCAGGTGCCGGAATGTCTCCGGATAGTAGGAGCATGTAACCGCTGACCGGCGCTCAGTGACGCTTTCTTCAATCAAGCGCGCCCAGGTATCCAGGATCGGTTCGCTACCCGCTGGTGCGACATAGGTTGCCCCTACATCCGGGCGGAGGCCGGTTGTGGCCTGCACGACCCACAGCGGCGTGACCATGTGCCAGTTCGCAAGGATGACGCTATCCGCTGGCGCATGTTGCAGAGTCTCCATGGCCCGGGTGCCTGTCAGGTCCTGCTGCTGGTAGGCGCGCAGCGAAATCCAGGCCGGCCAGCCGGACCAGATGATGCCTGCTACCACCATTGCAGCGATAACGGGGTAGGCCGGCCGCAGCAGGTTATGGCGCATGATCGCTGCGATACCCAGGCCCACGCCACAGGCCAGGCATACGTAGGCCGGGATCAGATATTCGACCGTTTGCGGGGCGCGGTACGTGGCGGCGACGAAAGTGTGGATGGCAAAGGCGCCGCCAAGCCCCAATCCTGCCCATCGATCACGCCACACCAGCAATAGCAGGGCAACGATTGAGGCGACGAAGATGCTGGCGTGCCATTGGGACTCGAATACCCGGGTAACCAGACTGAGTCGTTCAAGCACCTCGGGCGGCGAACGATAGTACAGCATGTCTCCTGCAAACCCGGAAGCCAGCACATGCCGCCAGAATCCATCCCAGGTCGCCAGATCAGGGGGCGCCAGACGCGCCCCCGCTGCTCCTCGCGCGACGAGGTAGGCCCACGGCAAGGCGCCAGCCAGGGCAGCAACAAACACCACGGCCCAGCGGCGAACCTCTCGCAGCAAGCGAGGACGCGCCGCGACCATGGCGAAGGCCAGAATGATCCCCGGGAAGAACAGCGAAACGTGGTGCGTGACGCCGAATCCGGCAGCCAGGCCAAAGACAACCAGTCCGCGCTGTTGCCCGCGCGCATTTGATGATGAGCAAGCGCGCCGGTAGTGCAGCGCCGCGGCGATCAGCAGGGCCATGAAGAGCGCCGTCAGTGGCCGGATGCTGGCCTGGGTTGCCGTGGTCCAGAATGCGCTGGCGCTGCCCAGCGTTCCGCTTGCCAGGATGCCCGCCCAGCCAGAGCCAGTTTCGATGCGGATTGTCCTGGCAACGATGGCCAGCGTCAAAGCTGCCGTGACGGCCGAGAACAGGTTTGCCCGCCAGGCGAAGTCCTGGATGGGCACAAGCCGGGCAAACACGCCACCAAGCATCGTGTAGAGCGGGTAGCCGGGAGGATGCGCCACGCCCCATTCGGCAATCACCAACTGGAACTCACCGCCATCCGCCGGTTGCACGCCGGGAGCAAGGGTCAGGCCGAACAGGACCAGGGCCGCCGCAAACACGCCGATTTCCACCGACCAGTGCCGGATTTCGAAGATCGTGACGAACGTGACGATCCCGGCCAGTAGGCCGCAGAGCAGCGCCAACTCCGGACTCTGGAAGGGAAACACCACGGCGGGGATCAGCAGCGCGACGGGCCAGCGTGGGGCGCGCGCGCGGGTCTGATATCCAATCAGCAGGCCAAGCAGCGCGCCGCCGACGGTTCCAGCCAGGGGGTGGAAAGGAGCAAGGTATTCGGCTGCAACGCGACTGGTGTAGAACGCGATTATCCACAGGCGCAGGGCTGGCCAGTACCGCTGAAGACGTGCGTCGGTGCGAGACTGGAAAGCCCTGCGCAGGATACTCATGGTGGAATGGCTACGGGTTCAACGCGGCGTGAAGCGCGGAATACACCGGCCTACGGCTGACATCCGGCCGGAGGAAGCTGTAGCCGGCCTGCTCCTCGCCGCGCTGGGCAGCGCCTTCGATAGTCGCGAAGTTCAGGTTCCACAGGATCACAGGGCCGACATAGGCATAGTTGCCGGAATGCTGGAGGATGTCCAGCGCCCGGATTGTGTACTGGGCCTGCAACTCCTCCGTGACATAGTCGAAGAAGGGCTGCGGCGCGGGAGCGCCCAGGCCATCATACGTGGCCCAGCCTAGCTCCGTGATCCACAGTTGCCCATCCGAATCGCCGTTGCGAACCATGATCTGGCGGTAGGCTTCAATGGTATCCAGGAAGAAGAAGTGGGGATCATCGTCCCAGGAACGACCGTCGACATTGTTGCAGCAGCGCTCGTCGGGTGCATTGCCCCAGCCGTAGGGGTGGATGCCGATGCCGATGCCTGCATAGTTGGCCAGCCCGGCCTGGTACATCTGCTGGAAGAAAGTGCGGTCATCAACCGACCAGTCGGAGGTTCCAGTTGGCGCCAGGCCAGCGGTAACGACGGTGATGGGGTGGGCGTTTTGCTGGCTCCAGGCTGTGATCGTGCGGTAGGCAACGTCGAAAAGGCGCATGTACTGCTGGCCGCTGATCGGCGACCCGGTCCATTCGCGCTTGAGGTTTGGTTCGTTCCAGACTTCGATGGCGTGAATCGCGAGGCCGAAACGGCTCAGAATGTGATCCAGGAAAGAGGCGATTGCCTGAGGATCACCGGGAGGGCCGTTTTCCTCGTTGGTCGTGCGTGCCCAGTCCGGCGCCTTCACCACGCTGATCATGACCTGGAAGCCGCGGTTGAGCGCATCCTGCATGTACAGCTCCAGGCGGCGCCAGTACTCGGCCTGCGATCCGGGGCCATCCGGCTCCATCTCGTCCCAGGGGAACTGTACTTTGATCCAGCCGACATTCAGATCGCTGGCCCAGTGCATCATCTCCTGCCATTCTTCCTGGGTGATCTGCGGATGGATCTGAATCCCGATCATGGCTGGATTAAGGCCAGGCGGTGGTGTTGGTGTGGCACTGGGCGTGCCGGCCGGTAGTGGCGTGCCAGGCTCAGGCGTGGTAGGTGGCGCAGGCGTATAGGTAGGCGCGGGAGTGTAGTCCGGCGGGATAATCGGCCCGTACACAGTGCCCTGGCCGGGTGTGGGCGGCAGGGATGTCGTGGTAACGGGCTCCGACGTGCTGGTAGCGGTGGACGTCGCCGTCGCAGTCTCTGTGGCCGCCATCAGTGGCTCGGATGTTGGGCCGGACGGTGTTGGCGTAACGTAGATCGGTATGGGCGTCGGTCCTGCGCAGGCGGCAAGAACCAGGATAACAATGGTGATTGGTAGAAGTCGGTGTAGTTTTCGCATGTTGAACATCATACCGTAAGAGGCGTGCCGCTTCCAGCCCCTCTCATCGGCGATTTATCTGACTTGTGTGGAATCTCCAAGGTGCTGTAGAATGGGGCGGTAGGGACCCGGGCTATCTGGTGCGGGTGCTGATCAGTTTTGGAAGTTGGCTGCGCCGGGGCGCTGGCTGAGGCCGCGATCTGCCGAGGAGAGAACTTATGTTGGTTCACAAACGGAGTCTTCTAGCAGCAGTGGTGGTCGTGCTGGTAGTGGGCATGTTGCCACTGCCTATGGCACGGGCAATGGTGAGTTCGCCCGATATGCCGTCGGGAATGGACCAGCAACTGGCCCAGCCGGTCGTTATCGTGAATACCAGCTTCCTGAATGTGCGCAGCGGTCCGGGTGCGATCTACTCAATCGTTGGAACACTGCCCGGTGGCACGCAACTTAACGTCGTCGGCCGCAACCGGGATGCTTCGTGGTGGCAGGTTCAGACGGTATTTGGTCTGGGATGGGTGTACGCTGAGTTTGTTGTCCCGCGCGGCAATTTCGAGGTTGTGCCCGTCGTGCAGGTGACAGGCGTTCTGGCGCGTCCGGTTGCCGCTGTAATCGGGTATCCGGCGTCCGTCTATGTCGCCCCTGACGAGACTGGGTCGATGCTCGGATTGGCTCTGTTCGGCTCTGAGCTGCCAATCACTGGAAGGTCTGAAGATGGCATATGGTGGCAGGTTCAGACCAACGTCGGTCTTGGCTGGGTGAAGCAGGAAGCGGTTGCCCTGCGGGGTGATGCTTCGCTAGTCCCGGTGGCGTCGGCTGAAACGGTTCAAGGGCTGACGGCCGGTACAGCGGTTGCCGCCGGGGCTTACGGGCGGCCTATCGCCCTGAACTATCGCCCGGGTGAAATGCAGATCAAGGCTGCGCCGGATTACGCGGCTGAAGGTGTGGGCATCCTCCGCCAGTATGATCGTGTTGAGGTACTTGATTTCAGCGATGACGGTGAATTTGCCCTGATTCTGTACATGGGCGACCGCATCGGCTGGATTATCGTGGATGAGGTGGCGATCTCCGATCCCTCGGACTGGCGGACGCAGGTCTGGTTTGACGGACCGGGCTATCTCGATCTCAAGGAACAACCGACGCTGGCGTCGCGTACCCTGGCGATGGTTCCCACGGATTCGCGCCTGGTTGTGGTGAACGATGCTGATGGCGGCTGGCTGCAGGTTTCGCATGCCAACGGTGTCGGCTGGATTGAAAGCCGCAACATCGACATCATCCGCAACGGGCCGCGCACCGCGCCGGATGGGCAGGGCGGCGGCGGCGCACAACTCAGCGGTAACGTCGTGCAGCCCTCCGCAGCAGTCCTGGTTGCCGCTCCGCAGGCGCAGTTGCAGCGCAACTACGTTATCGTGAATACCAGCTTCCTCAACATCCGAAGCGGTCCTGGCGCCCAGTACACGATCGTGCAGACGGTCAGCGGTGGGACAGAACTGACGGTTACGGCGGCGACCAACGATGTTGTGTGGTATCTGGTGTCGGGTGACTTTGGTTCGGGCTGGATCAACGCGGAATTTGTCATCTTCCGTGGTGATTACGACGAGCTTAATTATGTGAGCTATGAGGAAGTCGTGGGGGAGACAACCTCACTGGAAGCCATCGTCTCCTCGCCGGTGAATGTCTACAAGGGGATCGGTGTGGATTCCGGCCTGCTGGGGACCGCACCTCTGGGCCTGACCATGCGAGTCATTGGCCGCACACTGGATGGTAACTGGCTGCAGGTGGAGACCTCTCTCGGCGCGGGCTGGGTGCTGGCCTCCACCGTGACCTTCCGGGGGAATATCGGCCAGGTGCCGATCGTCGGCTGACAATGCCGTCTGTTTATGTTGGATTGCTGTCGCACTGCCGCCCGCCGCGCTGGCGGGCGGTTCTTATTGGACTTGTGGTCTGTCTGAGCATGCTTGCGGGCTGCGATCCGGGTCCGGCGCCAACTCCGACCCTGCCACCGGACCTTGATTTCACAGTGACTCCAGAATGGCCGGAAGCCACACCACGCGTTACGCCGATCCCTTCGTTAACCCCGTCATTGACGGCGGAGCCACCGCCTCCAACGCTGACGGCAACACGGATCGTGCCAACATACACCCGTGTTCCGACTCTTGATGTTATGCCGACCCGCTCAGTGGGGGCGCTAACCATTCCGCCACCCCTCCCGATTGTCACCGCGCTGGCAGTGGCGCCGGCGGCGGTTGGGCCATCCTCTGAGGTTGAGGGTGGAATGGTGGCACCCGGATCGCTGCCAGTGGCGCCCCTGAACGCTGACTTTGACGGCGCGGCAGTGGTGCAGGGCGCAAGCGAAGTCGTGGCCCCGGCGGGTTGGACGGCCTGGTGGCGGAGCGGGCCGCTGGACTGCGCCATTTACGCTGCGTTACAGACTACGGGCTCGTGTCCAGCCCTGGCGGAGCCGGGTCTGGAGTACAAGCGCCCGGAGTTTACCGTGATCCCCGCCGCGGGGCGCTGGCTGGATCCGCCACGGGTGGTTGGCTCCGGGCAGGCCGCGCGGTTCTTTTGCACGTATGGAATCTGCGAGGGGGGTTACTGGCAGCAGGTCCAGGCAGCGCCGGGTCGCGAGTATGCGCTGAGCGCGCTGGCGCACGCCTGGTGCACCGAGAACAGCACTGATCCGCAGCATAGCCAGCTTGGCACCGCCGATGATCGATTGAACTGCGAGCTGGCACTTGGCATCGATCCGACGGGTGGGGTTGATCCTCTTGCGAGCAGCATTGTCTGGCAGGGAATCAATGCTTACGACACGTTCCAGAGGGTGACAACACCGCCGGTGAGAGCCGCGGCTCCGGTTATCACGCTGTTTCTGCGTGGGCGCTCGCTGTGGGGCCTGCGCCATAACGACTTTCACTTTGACCAGGTTGCCTTTTCCAGCCGGTGAAGACCGCTGACGCAAGCTGGCGTTTCTGGATGCAGGGCTATCGCTAACTTGACACAAACGACTTGCTGGTTATCATAAACGGGTCAGTCTCGGAGCGCAGGAGCGCGCACAATGGCACAACTCTCCGATCGTGTGGCAGTGGTAACGGGAGCGAGCAGGGGCATTGGCCGGGCCATTGCGCTGGAGTTTGCCCGGCGCGGTGCGGCGGTTGTTGTGAATTACAACGCCTCTGCTGCAGCGGCTGAAGAAGTCGTCAGCGCGATTGTCGCTGCTGGCGGGCAGGCGATTGCCATCAAGGCGGATGTCAGCGATCTGGCCCAGGCAGAGGCGCTGATCAAGGAATCGCTCGCAGCCTTTGGTCACGTCGATATCCTGGTTAACAACGCGGGGACAACCCGTGATAATCTGATCATGCGGATGAAAGAAGAAGATTGGGACGTGGTGCTGGCCACCAATCTTAAGAGCGCCTGGAACTGCTCCAAGGCGGTTATCCGCAGCATGATGAAACAGCACTACGGGCGCATTATCAACATCACCAGCGCCAGCGGTGTCGCCGGAAACGAAGGCCAGACCAACTACAGCGCCAGTAAAGCGGGGATGATTGGCCTTACGAAATCTCTGGCGCGTGAAGTCGCCTCACGGACAATTACCGTGAATGCGGTCGCCCCGGGATTTGTTCGCACGGATCTGACGGCGACCCTGCCTGCGGAAATCCTGGCGCAACTGGATCAGCACATTCCGCTGGGCCGCTGGGGCACCGTTGAAGATGTTGCCTACGCGGTCGCTTTTCTGGCTTCTGATGAAGCGGCGTATATCACCGGGCAGGTGCTGCTGGTCGATGGTGGTCTGGTGACGGGCTAAGTGTAACAGGGTGATTGGTACAGAGAACAGGCAAGGGCAATGATAGCTCCACGTAACCCCAACGATCATGTGACGGTTTCCCCCGAGGTGTTGTTGACGATTGCGCGCCTGTCTACGCTCCGGGTGGAAGGCGTTGCCCGGATGGGGGTCACGCCCGGCGGTGTGGATCGCCTGTGGCGGCGCACCCCAACCGCGGAAGGCGTGCAGATCCTGGTTGACGGCCAGACGGTGACGATCGATCTGTTCCTCGTCCCCTGGGCGGCGGCCAATATGCGCGAGGTCAGCCAGACCGTCCAGCGTGAAGTGGCGCGCGCGATGCGCCAGATTGTCGGTATGGAAGTCAAAGCGGTGAATGTACACATCGAAGATGTGGCATTCGAAGCATCGGTTGAGGAAAAGTAATGGCTTCGGTTGGGGCACGTCATCAGGCGCGGCAGGTGAGCCTGCAAGCGCTGTACGAGCTGGACTGTACGTCACATGCCATTCCCGAGGTCATCAAGCAGCGTTTGCAGCAGGTTGATCTGCCGGATGATTTGCAGCCGTTTGTGTTCCAGCTTGTCAATGGCGTGTGGCTGCACAGGAAGACACTGGATGCTGTGATTCACCAGTATGCGCCTGAGTGGCCGGTTGATCAGATGGCGATTATTGACCGCAACATTCTGCGCATGTCGATTTACGAGATCGCGATATCCAGGACTGCGCCTCTGCGGGTGGTGATCAACGAAGCGGTGGAACTGGCCAAGGACTACGGGGCGGACACGGCGCCACGCTTTGTAAATGGCGTGCTTGGCACGCTGGCTGCCCAGGAAGACGCGATTGTCGCGTTATTTTCCAGTGAGGATGCTGGGGCGGAACTATGAACATCTTCGGGATTGGTGCGACTGAGCTGGTGATCATCCTGCTGATCATGCTGATGGTCGCCGGACCAAAGCGCATGATTCGCTGGGCTTATGTCCTGGGCGTTTATATTGGCAAACTGCGGGAGATGTGGCAGGAAGCCTCGGCAATGCTCAAGAAAGAGCTGGCTGAGGCCGGTCTTGAGCCGGATGTGGTCGATACCCTGGGGCAGATGGCGGATCCGCGCGCCAGGCGCAAGGTCGCCTCCAACAAGCTGGACAAGCTGGTGGGCGATATGACAAGACCTGTTCAGGAGAGCCTGAAACCGGTTGAAGAGACTCTGAAGGAGGTGGGGACAACCCCGCTGGCCCCGGCGCAACCCGGCACCCCGCCGCCGGCGCCCGCTGCCCCTGATGCAACCGAGGAGTCATCTGCCACGGATTCAACGGAACGGTATGACGCATGGACACCCAATTGAAACCTGCTCCCTCTGCCAATAAGCCAGCGAGTACGCCGATGACTCCCTCCAAGAAATCACCGTCTGCGGGTGGCCACGAAGAAGGAATGCTCGATCCCAAAGAGAAGATGATGGGCTTTCTGGATCACCTGGGCGAGTTGCGCGATCGCCTCATCAGGGGTGTGCTGGGGCTGGTTCTTACCACGCTGGTGTCAAGCGTTTTCGCCGGCCGGCTGCTTGAGTACCTGACCACCCCGGTTGGCCAGGAGGATTTCAAGCTTCAGACCCTCGGCCCGACCGAAGGCGTTGTCATCTATTTCCGGGTGGCGCTGCTGGCCGGCGCAATTCTGGCGATCCCATGGATTACCTGGCAAATGTGGATGTTCATCGCGCCGGGCCTTAAGGACAATGAAAGGCGTTACATCCTGTTGTCGTTGCCGGCGAGCACATTGCTTTTTCTGATCGGCGTCGCGTTTGCCTGGTTCATCCTGATGCCGGCTGCGCTCAAATTCCTGCAGAATTTCCAGAGTGATCTCTTCAAGGCAGACTGGACGGCCGGCCAGTATGTGGCATTTGTGACCTCGCTCCTGTTCTGGATCGGGGTCAGTTTCGAGATGCCCCTGATCTTCTTCGTTCTTGGTCGGATGGGCCTGGTAGGGCCGAGAGCCCTGCGCCAGAACTGGCGGCTGGCGATTGTAGGCTCAGCCGTGGCGGCGGCCATGATCACCCCAACGGTTGATCCTTTCAACATGATGCTGGTGATGGGGCCGCTGCTGACGCTGTATGCCCTGAGCATCGTCCTTAACGGCATCGCCTTCCGAAAGAGCGCAGTTGGTTCGGGCACATAGCCAGCAATTGTGTAAAATGCATGACAGATTTGCGATTTTGTTGGCATGGGTGCACAATTAGTGCGCCCATTTGGTTTATTGTGGGCTGCGCAACCGTTCAGTCTCATTGAGGAGAGCTGCTCAGCTATGGAACGTACACGGGTCATCATCATGGGCGCGGCTGGCCGCGACTTTCATAACTACAACGTATATTTTCGCGATAACGCGCGGTATGAGGTTGTCGCGTTTACGGCGACCCAGATACCGGATATTGAAGGGCGCGTTTACCCGGTAGAACTGGCGGGTGAACTTTATCCGGCGGGAATTCCGATCTATGCCGAGGAAGCGCTTCCGGAACTGATCAAAGAGCATCAGGTGGACGAAGTGGTCTTTGCCTATTCGGATGTTCCGCACGAGTACGTCATGCATAAGGCGAGCATGGTGCTGGCGGCTGGCCCGGATTACCGGTTGATGGGCCTCAAGAATACCCAGATTGAAAGTATCCGGCCGGTGGTCAGCGTCTGCGCTGTGCGCACCGGCTCCGGTAAGAGCCAGACCACGCGCCGCGTCAGCGATGTGCTGCGCGCACTCGGCTACCGCGTGGCGGCGATCCGCCATCCGATGCCTTACGGTGACCTGGCGAAACAGGCTGTTCAGCGTTTTGCGGATTACGGCGATCTGGACAGGCATGAGGTGACGATCGAGGAGCGTGAGGAATACGAGCCGCATATTGACCGCGGGGTGATCGTCTACGCCGGGGTGGACTACGAGGCGATTCTGCGCCAGGCCGAGCAGGAGGCTGACATCATATTGTGGGATGGTGGCAACAACGACCTGCCGTTCTACAGGGCCGACCTCAACATTGTAGTTGCTGATCCGCACCGGCCGGGACACGAGCTATCCTATCACCCCGGTGAGGCCAACCTTC
>CAZGYW010000032.1:0-1174 GCA_964530495.1 uncultured Anaerolineae bacterium | reverse complement strand
TGTGATCGTCATCAACAAAGTCGACACGGCCAATATCGAGGCGGTCTCCACCGTGCGCGAAAGCATTCGCCGCGTCAATCCCGGCGCCATCGTGATCGAAGGGGCGTCGCCGATTCTGGTGGATGATCCGGCGGCGATTCGTGGCAAGCGTGTCCTGGTAGTGGAGGATGGCCCGACGTTGACCCATGGCGAGATGGCCTATGGGGCGGGTACCGTGGCCGCGCGGCGATTTGGGGCAGCCGAGATCATTGACCCGCGACCCTATGCGGTGGGCAGCATTGCGGATACCTTCCGCAAGTATCCCCGGACCGGGGCGCTCCTGCCGGCGATGGGCTACGGGAAGCAGCAGGCGGCGGACCTGGAAGCGACGATCAGGGCCGTCCCGGCCGATCTGGTCATTGTGGGAACGCCCATCGATCTGACCCGGGTGATCACAATCGATAAGCCGTTCCAGCGCGTGCGTTATGAACTGCAGGAGATCGGGACCCCAACCCTGGAAACCATCCTGACCGAAAAGTTCGGCAAGAAGCGGTAAAGGATCCGCAATGCCCGCAGGCACAGTCCGGAGGCAGCCGTCAACCCCGATGCGCGGCGCGCGGCTTGTCCTGCTTGTGGTGCTTATCTCCGGGCTAATCGTTGTGCTGATTCCGATAGGGATGGGCGGGCTCACGCTGTGGGCCGTGACCCATCCCTTCTGTTCACCCGGGCCGGATCCGGCTCTCTACGGTCTGGAGGCAGAGCCGGTCACCTTTCCCACGCGGGCCGGGGGCGAACGCAGTGGCAGCTACTTTCGGGGTGCGACCGGCGCAGCAATCATTGTCCCGCCTGCGCTGGGGTCAGATCGCCATGGCTTGTTACATGAAGTGCGCATTCTGGTCGAAAACGGCTTCAACGTTCTGACGTTTGACAGCCGGCCCTGTGCCGGGCTGGCCACCCATAGCCTGGGCCCCCGGGAAGCGGATGATATCATCGACGCCGCGGCATACCTGGCACGACGCCCGGATGTTGATCCGATGCGGATTGGCGCGCACGGCTTCTCCCAGGCCGGGGCAAGCGCGCTGTTTGCGGCGGCGAAAGAGCCTGCGATCCGGGCTGTATCTGCAGAGGGTGGTTACATGGACTATCTCGCCCAGACTCTGGGGGAGGAGTCTGAGCAGGGCTGGTTCATGCGCCT
>CAZGYW010000031.1:11421-12571 GCA_964530495.1 uncultured Anaerolineae bacterium | reverse complement strand
GCCCGCGCTGGACATCCCGCCGGGGGAAACGCGCGCCCTGGCCCTGGACTTCGGCTCCCTGCTGCCTCTCAGGCCCGGCGCGGAAGCCTTCCTGAACGTGCGCTTCACCCGGGCGGCGGAGACGCCGTGGGCGGAAGCCGGGCATGAGGTCGCCTGGGAGCAGTTCGCGCTGCCCCTGGCCGCGCCGGAGCCGGCCCGCCTGGACGTTACTGCGCTGCCCGCCCTGGCCGTGGAAGATACCGCCACTGCCGTGACCGTCACCGGTCCGGACTTCAGCCTGACCTTCGACAAGACCACTGCCACCGTCAGCCGCTTCCTCGCGGATGGCGAGTCCCTGCTCCAGCGCGGCCCGCAGCTCAACCTGTGGCGCGCCGCTACCGATAACGACGGCTTCCGGTTCGACCCGCACCTGCGCGTTGCGGAGAGTCAGCCGCCCAAGCTGCTCGGCCTGTGGCTGGAGGCCGGGCTGGATCGCCTGAACCACACAGTGGAGGCGGTCACGGTGGTGCAGCCCGAGCCGGGGATTGCCCGCCTCGCGGCAACGGTCGTCGCGCAGGCCGCGGGGTCGGACATGCGCTTCACCCACACGGTGACGTATACCGTCTACGCCAGCGGGGACGTGGTAATCGATAACCGGGTGCATGTGCCGCTGGGGGCACCGCCGCTGCCACGCCTGGGGCTGGACTTGCGCCTCCCGGCGGGCTACGAGGAGTTCACGTGGTTCGGGCGCGGCCCGCAGGAAAGCTACAGCGACCGCAAGGCGGGGGTGGCGGTCGGGCTGTACAGCGGGACGGTGGACGACCAGTACGTGCCGTACATCCTGCCCCAGGAGCACGGCAACAAGACCGACGTGCGCTGGCTGACGCTCACCAACGA
Organism: uncultured Anaerolineae bacterium; assembly: GCA_964530495.1. Classification (GTDB taxonomy): domain Bacteria; phylum Chloroflexota; class Anaerolineae; order Aggregatilineales; family Ch27; genus CAZGYW01. The sequence continues at coordinate 11,695 of CAZGYW010000031.1, read as the reverse complement.
CCGGGGCAGCGGCCTGCTGGCCGCGCTGGAAACGCCGCTGGAGGCGGGGGCGAGCCACTACACGGCCGCCGACCTGTACGCCGCCTTCCATACGAACGAATTGGTGCGCCGCGACGAGGTGATCCTGACTCTGGACCTGCTGCAGTGCGGGCTGGGCGGGGCCAGCTGCGGCCCCGGCACGCTGCCGGAATACCTGATCCTGCCCGGTGAGTACACGTTCACCGTCCGGCTGCGGCCCGTAAAAGCGACGGATGATGTGCAGGCCCTCAGCCGC
>CAZGYW010000031.1:0-11321 GCA_964530495.1 uncultured Anaerolineae bacterium | reverse complement strand
CACCGTCCGGCTGCGGCCCGTAAAAGCGACGGATGATGTGCAGGCCCTCAGCCGCCGGAAGCTACCGTAAGCCAGCAATTTCCCACCTGAATCAAAAGGACGCACGCCAAACAGGGGTGCGTCCTTTGTTGTGTGGATCTGAGGTGGTCTGACTGCTCGCGGGTATTGCGGGCGGCTCGCGAGCCGCCCGTACAGGCAGGGTGCTCATTCAATACAGACGCCACCCCACCCGGTGTGCGTCCTTTTCGTTTGTGTTTCCTGGCGTTCCTGGCGCCGTGGCAGTTCAAAAAGCCCTTTCCCGCTCACCCGCTTCTGTCAGCGATTCTTCAGCCGCCGGGTGCAAGTGCCATTAGAAGATGACCCCTGCGATCAGAATGACATTCGCGTAGGGGGTGAACTCCCCGGTGCGAACCATCGCGCGGGCCGCCTGCGTCTGAGCCTTGAACGCCTCATGGGGCATGGTGGTCACGGGGATATCCCCCAGCGCGGCCCGCAGCGCCCGATCCATCTCCGGGCTGGCGGCGGCCAATTCGTCAGCCACAATCGCGCCCTGGACCTGCATCTCCCCCAGAACCGCGCGCAGCACGTCCAGGAAAGCCGGAATGCCCTGGCTGACCGCCAGGTCGATCCGCGCCGGGCCAGCGGGAATCGGCAGCCCGGCGTCACCAATCACCAGGGTGTCCAGGTGACCCAGCCCGGCGATCACACTGGAAAGGGGTTGGTTGAGCAAGCCTGTCTTCTTCATGAAAGCCTCCCTGAAAAGCGCCGGCACGAATCGCGTTCCACCAGCCGGACGGGCAGCCGCGCGTGGCAGGCGGGGGTCTCCCGGTCAAGCAGCCGCTGGAGCAGGAGCTGGACAGCCTGCCCGCCCAGGTCGTGTGCCGGCTGGGCGATTGTCGTCAGGCGCGGGACGGTAAACGAGGCCAGGGGGATGTCATCGAACCCGACAACCGAGAGATCGTCAGGCACGCGCAGGCCCGCCTCGTGAATGGCGCACAGCGCGCCAACCGCCATCAAATCATTGCACACAAACAGCGCCGTGGGGCGCTCCGGCTGGGCCAGCAGCGCCCGGCAGGCCCGGTAGCCACCCTCATGCTGGAAGTCACCGTCGACGATCAGGCCCTCGTCCGCCGCCAGACCGGCTTCCGCCAGGGCGCGGCGGTAGCCATCGACCCGTGCCGCGCTGGAATTGAGCAGCGACGGCCCGCTGATGCACCCGATCCGGCGGTGGCCCAGCCCGATGAGGTACTCGGTCGCCAGGCAGCCGCCCTGCTCGTTCTCGGCAAACACAGTGTCGATCGGCCAGTCGGCGTACCCTTCGCCGGGGGAGCGGTCAACCATCACGACCGGCGTCCCGCGCGCCTTCAGGAAGTCCAGCGCGGCGCGGTGCGCCCCGGTAGAAACCAGCACGATCCCGTCCACCTGCCTGGAAAGCAGAATGTCCAGGTAGTCCAGCTCGCGGCGCGGATCGTCGTTGGCGTTGCCCAGGATGACGTTGTAGCCCCGGTCGTAAGCGGCGGCTTCGATGCCGCCCAGCACCAGGGCGAAGAAGGGATTGGTGTTGTTGGGAAGCAGGACACCCAGGGTCTGCGTGCGGCGGCTGCGCAGGCTGCGCGCCAGACGGTTGGGTTTGTAGTCCAGGGCCTCCATCGCCTGCGTCACGCGCTGGCGGGTGGCCGCGCTCACCTGGCGGGTGCCATTGATCACGTGTGACACGGTGGAGGGGGAAACTCCGGCACGCGTGGCCACATCACGAATGGTGATCATGGATCGCTGCTCCACTGCCATACACCGCTTCGGACGAGCCGCACAGCGCCTGTGCGCTGGCTGGTCAGGGATGCTGGATGGGTACCGGAATTGCCTGTGGAAAATCGTTTGCGCAATCGATTTTCAGCGTAGCATGGATCTTGCGGGTCGTCAAGCACGACAAGCGCTCAGCTTTCAGCGATCAGCGGTCAGCTTTCAGCACAGCACAAAGCGGTCAGCCTGCGGCAAGCGTCCAGGCGGCAAGTGTTCAAGCAGAAGCAAGGTCACGGATACAGCCCATATTCTCACGGGTATAGCAAGTTATATCAAGCCGTATCCGTGAGAATCCGCGAATCATCCGCGTGAATCCGTGCCCCTGTTTTTCCTACAGCGCAACCACGCAAACAGGGCGCAGCATGCTGACGCCCCTACCTTACCGCTGACGAAAAAACGGGGTGGAGGATCGCTCCCCCACCCCGTAGATCACATTAACTGCCCTGCCGCGCGGATTACCCGCCGCAGCCCTGGGCCGCGTTAAACGCCCGCAGCGCCGCCGTCAGGTCGTCAAACACCCGCCGTTCGTCCTTCGCCAGAGCGCCATCCGGATTGGCCAGCGCCAGCCGGCTCTGCGTCTCGGTCAGGGTCGCGTCCAGGCCCGCCGGAAGCTCGACGCCCTGCGCCACCAACTGCTGAGTCGTCAGGTACGCCTGAGCCAGCGCGTTCCAGCGCTGCCCGTTGCCGCGCACTTCCATCACCTGCGCGACCGTCCGGCCCCACAGGAACGGCGCGTCGGCATCCGCCCCGGTCATCGCGCAGACCAGCCGCGGGACGATGCGGACCGCGTCCGTGCCGACCACGCGCCGCCCGTTCCACAGCGCCTCGAACGTGATCGCTGTGGCATCCGGCTCCAGTTCGATCAGCGGCAGGTCAACATGCAGGAACAGGTCCAGCAACCCGTCGCCGTTCACGTCCCGGAACTGGACGTTGTAGCGGCCGTTGCCAAGCTGCGCAACCGGCGCGCCGCCCACCAGGATGGTGGCCGGGTCGATCTGCGTGGCGTCCACCCGCTCGGTGCTCAGGATCGCCACCGGCAGCGTGCCGTTGGCGCGCAGGTTGACCGGGTCAACATCATTGCCGGGTTTCACGTCCAGGCCCAGCTCGATGTCAAGCGTCAGCCCGACCAGCACCGGGTCATGGTCCGAAGAGGCGTACTGATCCGGCTCGTAGAGATCGCTCTGGTTGTAGTCGTTGTAATCCAGCGCCACCGGCTCGTCGGCATTGATGTGCCACGCCGTCACACCGGAGACCTGATTCACCAGGTTCTCAACGGCCAGGGCATGGTCCAGATAGCCCGCCTGGCCCTGGAACACATACGAGTAAGCATCCGGCCCCACAAACTTCTGGAGCAGGTCGGCGTAGCCCGCCGCACGGAGGGCCATGATCGGGTCTTCCATGGCGTAGGAGTTCAGGTCGCCGATGATCAGGAAGTCGGGGTCCTTGCTGCCGGTCGGGTCGCTGGCCAGGTAGTTCGCCAGCGCGATCGCGGCGTTCAGGCGGGTGAGGTTGCAGTTACCCTGCCCGTCGCCCAGGTCGACATCACCGATATCGTTGCAGTCCGAGCCCTTGGACTTAAGGTGGTTGACCGCCACGGTGAAGCGCGCGCCGGTCGCCACTTCCTCAAAGGTCTGGATCAGGGCCGGGCGGTTCCTGTCATCCAGGAAGGTCGGGTCGACCGTGGAGTCCAGGATGGCAGGCGCGCCGTAGGGCGTCACCACCGCGGGCCTGTAGAGCAGCCCGACCGCGATGGCGTCCGTGCCGATGAAGGGCAGGTCGGGGTCGATGTAGGCATACGTGCCGGCGCCGACCGCCGCGTTCAGCAGGTCCACCAGGCTGGCGATGGCGCTGTCAGCTTCGTAGCCGTCGTTCTCGATCTCCATCAGGCCGATCACGTCCGCGTCCAGACCGCTCAGCGCGGCCACCAGCTTGGCTTCCTGGCGCCCCAGCTCGAACAGATTGTCCGCGCCGCGGCAGTCCATATCGCCGGAGGGGCCGCAGATGCTGCCCAGCGTATTGAAGTAGTTGAGCACGTTGAAGGCGGCCACGCGCACATCACCGCCGACCGGGGCCGGGGTGACCGGGCGCTCGTTGACACGGGTGAAGACAACCGGCTGGGTCGGGTGAAGCTCATACACATCGAAACCGTAGGAAATTACACCCGTCACACCCACGGTTGTGTCCCCGGCGCGCAGCGTACCGTCCGCGGCGAAGTAAGGCGGCGGCGGAACCAGGTTCTGGCGGCTGGAGCCGTCATCCAGCTGGATGCGGCTGCGGTCGTTGAGCGCCTGCAGATCGTTGGCCGCCGTGCCGGGCAGCACCACGTTGGTTGGGGTATACAGCCGCCCGCCCACGGAGAGATCAACCTCGCCGTAGCGGCCGGTCGTGTAGTTACCGGTCACGGTCAGCTCCTGCGGGAAGCTGACCAGCATACCTTCGTAGGCTTCGAAATCGGCCACATCGGTCACGGGTAACATCACCGGCAGGGGGGCTGGCAGCGCGTTGCCCGAGCTGCATACCGTGACACTGTTCACGGGGGATAGCTCGGTCAGTCCGTAATACTCGACCACCTTGCCCTGCACGCGGACCACATCGCCCACATTGACCGCCGTTGTGCTGAACACATACAGCCCTTCGGAGGTCAGCGGGTCGGCATCTTCATCCGCGATTTCCTCCTGCAGGAAGAAGGCGCGGAGTTGCTCGCTGGCCTGGAAATCGGCCACCACCACCCCTTCCACGATCACGGTATTGCCCACCAGCGGACTGGCTGCCCCGCTGCCCTGGACGGCGCTGATCAGCGTCGCAGGATCGCCGCATACCAGCGCCGGGTTTGGCACGGCGCGGTTAGGCAGGTTGGGCGTGTTGAACGCTTCCCCGAACACCGGTGAGCCGGTGTAGCCGGGGATGCCCGCCAGGTCGAAGTCGTTGCGCACCCACGGGCCGGTCTTGTCGGGCAGGCGCGACGCGCCACCGGGGGCGTAGGCCAGCCCGTCATAGTACGCCACCAGGACGGTGGGGCTGTAGGTCCGGTCAGTGCTGCCGCCATCATTCACCGCGACCGCGTCCACGATGCCCGCCCAGGGCGTCACATCCAGCATGCCGTCATTGTCGGTGTCCAGGTCAGTTCCCACTGCGCCGCTGAAGCCCTCCACCAGCAGCAGGGTGAGCGTGCCATTCTGGAACGTGTTGGCTGTGACACCGCTGTACCACAGCCCAATCGCATTCGTCGTGCCGAGAGAATGCACGCTGACTACATCACCGGCATAGGTGGTATCGCCATCGATCTGGAGGATTGCGTACGCGCTGTAGTCGGTGTCAGGGTCGCCGAACACCTCGAGGTATTCGACGTCGTCCCCCGTGGTATTCACTGAGAACTCGTTGAGCGCCGGGTCGCCGGCGACAACAATCACCTGGGCCTCGTTGATCGCGCCGGGCGTGTTGAGCGCCTCACCGGGATCGTACGACCCGACATTACCGGGGATGCCCGCCAGATCGAAGTCGTTGCGAACCCAGTCGGTAACGCTGTTGGTGTCCTTCCCGTTGGGAATGCGCGACGCACCACCCGGGGTCAAGGTGACTCCGTCGAAGCCGGGAGCCAGCACCGTATCGGCATACGTCCGGTCGCCAGTGCCGCCATCCGACACCGCGACCGAGTCGACGATGCGCGTCCAGGGGGTTACGTCCAGTACGCCGTCATTGTCGGTATCGAGGTCATTACCTTCCGCGCCGCTGAAGCCCTCCACCAGCAGCAGGGTGATCGCGCCGTTTTCAAGTTCGTTATTCAGGAAACCGGTCGTCCAGAAACCGCCGGCGTTGGTTACGCCCAGGTTAAGGACGCTGTCTACAACCCCGGCGCCAGTAGTATCACCCTCGATATGCAGGAGCGTGAAGGCGCTGTAGCTGGTATTCGGATCGCCAAAGACCTCGACGTACTCGTTGGTGTCGGTTCCGACATGATTCGCGACAAACTCATTAATCACCGGGTCCGTCGCGGCGCGGACAAACCCGCTCCCCGCAAAAGATAGCAACAAAGATAAGAGCAGTACCGGGGCGACAACCGCAAGAAATTTTCGACTACGCATCAATTCCTTCCTCCTCCGCAGATAAAGAACACGATGCCAGACTACTGGCACTCCATAACATGCCCGCTCCGGTAACCATTCCCGGGTGGGCGAACCCGCTCACGAGCCGGGGTTGCTCCTCCCCCGCCGCTGGCATCGCAGGACTCAGGTACTATCCCACTACTACTGTTTTACCAGAGTCCTGCGGTCCTGTGAGTAAAGATCGGTAAATTCCATGCAAATTGTATCATGTGTTACGGATAGTGTGACATCTGCCTCCCCGGCCGCCGGCCAGCGCGCGCCCCCTGCCCCGCCAGCACGACTGCCATCCCGCGATCCCGGGCGCAAGCTCCACGCCCGGCGGACGGTGATGTTACTCACAAAAACGGCTGACAATGTGCCTGAGTGCCGGCAAAGCGCCATCCTGAATGGTGAATATGTGCTAAGGGATATTTACAGAACACACGAATCCGTCTAAGCTCTATCAGTGTGAAGGAATTCACAAGAATAGCCCATCGTCCGTCTGTCGTCCGTTATTCGGGCCAGGCTGGCCCGGCGTCAGATCCACGTCACCGCCACCGTTCATTATCCCCGCCAAACGGAGAGAAGAGCAGCCATGAGCTTCAAGATAATGCCTAAAGCCGCACTACCGGAATGGGTCGAATGGTTAAAGGGTCAGTACCGGGTCGTCGGGCCGACTGCGCGCCAGAACCAGTATGTCTACGACGACATCAAGGAGCCGGATGACCTGGTCCTGAATTACCCAACAACTATCCTGCCCCCCAAAAAATACCTGCTGCCCCAGCGCGAAACCCTGTTCACCTTCGACGCCTCGCGCATGCAGGCCAGGGCCCAGATTGACGAGCGGCCTACGGTCATCATGGGCATTCACACCTGCGACATGCACGCCATCCAGTTGCTGGACAAGGTGCATGCCACCGGCTATGCCGACCAGCACTACCAGGCCCGCCGCCACAACATCTATCTCGTCAGCATTGAGTGCCTCCACCCGTGCATGGAGCAATCCTTCTGCAAGAGCATGGGGACGCTCACCGTGCCGGAGAACTACGACCTGCACCTGACCGACCTGGGCGACGCCTACGGTGTGGACATCGGCTCTGAGAAAGGCGAAACGCTGCTGCAGGGCTTCGCCGCGATCTGGGACCCCACCGCCGATGATTACCAGACGATCAACCGGGTGATTGCCGAAAAGTGGCCGCGCTTCTCCTACCGGCTGGACTTCGACGTCACCGAGCTGCCCGACCTGCTGGCGCTCAGCAACAACAGTTCCCTGTGGAACGAGCTGGGCGATATCTGCCTGGGCTGCGGGCAGTGCACCAAGGTCTGCCCCACCTGCTACTGCTTCGACGTCCGCGATGAGGTTGACCTTTCGCTAACCAGGGGCGAGCGCCAGCGCATCTGGGATTCCTGCCAGGTCGATATGTTCGCCACCGTCGCCGGTGGGCATGACTTCCGCTCCACCCGCGCCCTGCGTAACCGCCACCGCTTTATGCGCAAAGGCAAGTACCACCTGGAATCCTACAGCCTGATCGGCTGCGTGGGCTGCGGGCGCTGTGCCACGGCCTGCCTGGTGGGCATCAGCCCGGTGAAGACCTTCAATGAACTCTACCGGCGCCATAAGCAAGGCGAAGCTCAGGAGGCAACTGAAGCATGACCACCCTGCTCAAAGAAACACTCAGCCAGTCCTCGATCTACATGCCGACCCCGGCCCGGATCATCAGCGTCCAGGAGCATACGGCGGCGGAAAAGGTCTTCACAATCGAGCTGCCCAGCGGGTTTTCGCTCAACAACCGGCCCGGCCAGTTCGTGCAGGTTTCGGTGCTGGGCATCGGCGAGGCTCCGATCAGCATCTCGTCTTCCCCCAGCCGCAGCAACGGCTCCTTTGAGCTGTGCGTGCGCCGGGTGGGCAGCGTGACCAACGCCCTGCACACCATGAAACCCGGCGCCATGGTTGGGATCCGCGGCCCGTTTGGGCGTGGCTTCCCGGTGGAGCGCTTCCGCGGCAAAGACATCCTGTTCGTGCCCGGCGGGCTGGGGCTGGCGCCGCTGCGCTCCCTGATCAACGAAGTGCTGGACGAGCGCGGCAAGTACGGCCGGGTGATCATCCTGTACGGCACCCGCACACCGAACGACATCCTGTTCCCGGACGAGATCGAAGAATGGAAGACCCGCTCGGATATCGAATTCCACATGACGGTTGACCGGCCCACCGAGGGCTGGACGGGCAACACCGGCGTGATCACCACCCTGTTCCCCAAGGTTCAGATCCATCCGCGCAACATGGTTGCGGTCGTGGTCGGCCCGCCGGTCATGTACCGCTTCGTGCTGATGGAGCTGCTGGGCAAGGGAATTTCGGAGGGGAACATCTGGTTCAGCTTCGAGCGCCGGATGAAGTGCGGCGTGGGTAAGTGCGGCCACTGCCAGATGCAGCACATCTATACCTGCCAGGATGGCCCGTCCTTCTCCTACGCCGAGATCAAGCACCTTGAGGAGGCCCTCTAATGTCCAAGCCCAAAGTCGCTTTCTTTGAATTCACCAGTTGTGAGGGCTGCCAGCTCACGGTTGTGGACTCCCTGCAGGACCATCCGGAGTTGCTGGACGCGGTTGAGATCGTCCAGTTCCGCGAAGCGATGAGCGAAAGAGGCGCGGATTACGCCGTGGCCTTCATCGAAGGGTCATGCACCCGGCCCGGCGACGAAGCCGTCATCAAGCGCATCCGGGAGCAGGCTACGTTCGTCGTTGCGCTGGGCAGTTGCGCCCACCTGGGCGGCATCAACGCCATCCGCAACCGGATGCCGCTTCAGGAAGTGCGCGAATACGTCTACGGGGACAAGGCCGAGTGGTTCGATACCTACGCCCCGCGCCCGATCAGCGCCGTCGTCAAGGTGGACGCCGTGATCCCCGGCTGCCCGATCGACCGTAACGAGTTCATCCGCGCGGTCACGCATCTGCTCCAGGGTCGCCTGCTGGACATCCCGGATCACCCGCTGTGTGTGGAATGCAAGCTCAAGGAAAACATCTGTGTTTACACCCAGGGCAAAGTCTGCCTGGGGCCGATTACGCTGGCCGGCTGCGACGCGATCTGCCCGACATTTGGGGATGGCTGCGAGGGCTGCCGGGGTCTGATCTCGAACCCCAACATCCCCGCCATGCGCCAGGTCATGCGCGAGCACGGCATGACCGACGAAGCCATCGATTCGAAGCTCTCCATGTTCCTCACCAACCAGCTGCTGGCTAGGGAAGAGACGGACTGAACCATGACCACCAAAACCGTAAAAGTTGACGTCCATCACCTGACCCGCGTTGAAGGGCATGGCAACATCGTCGTTGACGTTCAGAACGGCGAGCTAACGAAGTGCGAGTTGCAGATCGTGGAAACGCCGCGCTTCTTTGAAGCCATGCTGCGCGGTCGTCCGTACGGCGAGTCCTCGCATATCACGTCGCGCATCTGCGGCATCTGCGCCGTCGGGCATGCCACCGCTTCCCTGCGCGCCACCGAAAAGGCGCTCGGCATCACGCTCAGCGAGCAGACCCAGCTCCTGCGCAAGCTGAACTTCCACGGCGAAATCATGGATAGCCACATCCTGCACGCCTACATGCTGGTCGCCCCGGACTTCCTGGGCGTAGGCAGCGTGATTCCGCTGGCCAAAGCTGCGCCGGATGTCGTCCTGCGCGCGCTGCGCATGAAGAAGCTGGCCGGCGACATCTGCCATACGATTGCCGGTCGCCACACCCACCCCATCGCCATGACCGTTGGTGGCTTCACCCACTTCCCCGGCGAGGCCGAGCTGATCGCCCTGCGCGAGCGCCTGATCGACCTCCGGCCCGACCTGGAAGCCACCGTTGAGCTGTTCGCGTCCCTGCAGATGCCCGCCTTCGAGCGCGACACTGAGTACATCGCCCTCCACAAGGATAACGAGTACTGCTTCATCGACGGGGTGATCGCCAGCACCGATGGCGGCACCTGGCCGGTCGAGTCCTACCGTGACGTGACCAACGAATGGATCGTGCCGCACTCCAGCGCCAAGCACGCCGCCAACCAGCGCGAGTCCTACATGGTCGGCGCGCTGGCCCGCTTCAACGTGAACTACGATCAGTTGCATCCAAAGGCGAAGGAAGCCGCCGCCGCGCTGAACATCGCGCCCAAGAACACCAACCCGTACATGAACACCGTGGCCCAGGTGGTGGAGATCGTCCACTGCGTGGAAGACGCCATCACGCTGATCGACAGGCTGCTGGCGCGTGGCATCCGCTGGGAGGACCCGGCCCCGCCGGCCCGCCTTTCCGGCGAAGGCGTCGGCGCCTGTGACGTGCCGCGCGGCACGCTGTTCCACAACTACGTGATCGAGGAGGGCAAGGTCGTGGGGGCCAACTGCATCATCCCCACCGGCCAGAACCTCGCCAATGTGGAAGCCGATATGCGCAAGCTGGTCCCGGAAATCCTGGACCGCACGCAGGAGCAGATCACGCTGGCGCTGGAGATGCTGGTCCGCGCTTACGACCCGTGCATCTCCTGCTCCGCGCACATGCTGGACGTGAAGTTTGTCTGATCGCACCGGCCGCGCGCAGGGGACGCTCGTCCTGGCGCTGGGCAATCCCCTGCGCGGCGATGACGGCATCGGCCCGGCCGTGCTGGAGCGCCTGCGGGCGACCACGCTGCCGCCCGGCGTCACGCTGCAGGATGGGGGCACACCCGGCCTGGAGACCGTCCTGCTGTGGGAAGGGTATGCGCGGGTGGTGATTGTGGACGCCGCGGCGATAGGCGAGACGCCGGGCGCCTGGCGCCGCTTCACCCCGGCGGAGGCGACGTTGACGGCCAACGACCTGCACGCGCGCGTCACCGTCCATTACGCCGGGCTGGCGGAAGCGCTGGCGCTGGCCGAGGCGCTGGGCAAGCTGCCCGCTGAAATCGTGATCTACGGCATCCAGCCGCAGCACATCGACTGGACGCCGGAACTGAGCGCGCCGGTCCGGGAGGCGATTCCGGCGATCTGCGCAGCGATTCTGGATGAGCTAACATCTGCTCCATAGTCCGGCGCGGCGGCCATTCCCGCGCCACAGTGAAGGAAGAACGACCATGCCCAAGGGAAAAATTCTAGTCATTGACGATGATCCGGATATCGCGCTGGCCACCCGCCTGGTCCTTCAGAAAGCGGACTATGCTGTGGTAGAAGCGCGCAGCAGCGCCGAAGGGCTGGCGAAGATCAGGAGCGAAAAGCCCGACCTGATCGTCCTGGACGTGATGATGGAATCGACCACCGCCGGGTTCCAGCTGGCCCTGACGCTGCGCAGCCGCGATCCACAGTCGGAATACCGGGAGTACAGCGCCATCCCGATCATCATGCTGACCTCCATCCACTCCACCACCCCGGTGCGCTTTGGCCCGGAGGAAGACTACCTGCCCGTGGAGGAGTTCATCGACAAGCCGATTGATCCGGA
>CAZGYW010000030.1:0-12582 GCA_964530495.1 uncultured Anaerolineae bacterium | reverse complement strand
CCACACCCTATCCTACACTCTTTCCCTACACGACGCTCTTCCGATCTGCCCTGCCGAGTCTGGACCTGACCGGCACTGACCTCCTGCTGGTGGAAAACGTCGGCAACCTGATCTGCCCGGCCGCCTTTGAGCTGGGCACGCACTACAACGTCGTGATTGCCAGTATCCCGGAAGGTGACGACAAACCGTACAAATACCCGGCCATGTTCCGCGGCGCGGACGTGCTTCTCCTCAACAAGATCGACATGCTGCAGTACCAGGAATTCGACCTGGAGTACTTCCGCCACGGCATCGAGGTGCTCAACCCGGGCGTGGCCTTCCTGCCCGTCTCAGCCCGCACTGGCGAGGGCTTTGACGCCTGGCTGGACTGGGTCCGGACAGCGGTTGCCCGCCAGAAAACCGACCCAGCGGCGGGTTAGCGTAGCCTGACCGTACGGCAGGCCACAGGACCGGACAGCTATAATACGGCAGTCACCCGCAACGGTGATTGCCGTTTTTTTGGCGGCACACGCTAACCCTGGAGGAGCTTTCCATGAGACCATCACGCCTCTTGTTTGTGCTCGTCGCCGTGGCGCTAGCTTTGACGCCCATCGCACCCCTGCAGGCGCAGGAGGGCGAGAGCATTGACACGCTCGTCGCCGCCGCCCTGGCCGCCCTCAGCGCAGAGCTTGGCACGCCGCTGACCCTCAATGATCTGGACAACTGGTCCTGGCAGGAGCAGTTCTTCCCGGATGCCTCGCTGGGCTGCCCCCAGCCGGACATGGCCTATGCCCAGGTGCTCACGCGCGGTTTCACCATCACCCTGGTCTACGCCGGGACGACCTATGACTACCGCCTGACGCCGGATGCGCAGGTGGTGATCCTGTGCGGCAGCACCGCCGCAGCCGCCGCCACGCCGCTCCCCGCCGGGGAAACGCCCGCAACCCCTGCCGCGCCGGCAGCGGCTCCGCTCGCCCCCGTCACCGATGATCCCGAGCAGCTCCTCAATGTGGCGCTGGCCTACCTGAGCAGCCAGCTCGCCACCCCGATCACGCGCCGGGACCTCTCCAATTGGGCGTGGGAAGAAGTGACCTGGCCGGATACCGCGCTGGGCTGCCCGGTGCTGGATGGCATCTATGACGGCAGCGCGCCGGTACGCGGCTACAGCATGACTATCGAATACGTGGGCCGCAGCTTCGAGCTGCACATGACTCCCGACGGTCGCACGATCATGCCCTGTGGGGACGCGCCTGAGCTGACCCCGGCCACCGCGGGTGAGTTCGTCGCCGTGCCCGCGCCCGCTGAACCTGCCGCGGAAGAGCCGGCCAGCGCCGCCATGCTGTTCTATACCGGCCCGGATGGCAACGTCTACCGGGCAGACATGAGCGATTTCCCCGGCCAGCCGGTCACCGCTATCGAGCCGCTCTCCACCGCGACCCCGGTCCCGCTGCTGCGCTATGACTACGTATTCGGCCTCTATCGCTGGTCGCCGGACGGCCAGTGGGTAGCCTACGTCAACAGCGCCGCGCCCGCCAGCCTGTGGGTAGCGGATGCCGCCGGTGTCAGCATCCCGCTCAAGCTGCAAGCTGCCGGCGATCTGGCCACGCTCTACCCGCCCGCCTGGAGTCCTGACGGCGCCGAGCTTGCGTACGTCAAGCCCACCCAGACCTTCCGCGGACCCAACCAGGTCATGGAAGTCTACGCCGCGCCCGCGCCCGGTGTGAACGTCAATGACCAACCGCGCCTGCTGGCCACCTTCGAGCAACAGGTCGGCTGCGGCGGCGGCAGCGGTGACCCGGCCGATTCCGTCTACTGGCGGGAAAGCGGCTTTATGGGTAACGCCCTGACCTTTGCGTGGCTGGCGGATGGCAGCCTGCTGTTCTCCCCGGCCTGCACCGGCCAGGGCCTCTCCCGGCTGGACCTCACCACCGGCACCGTGACCGAGATCGACCTCGTCACCGCGCGCCTCAGCCTGAACCCGAATGCCAGCCGGGCTGCCGGAATCGCGCCCGATGCCAACCAGAACCCGGCCCTGGTGACCCTCGACCTGGCCACTGGCGAGCGCCAGCCGGTCACCGCCACCATCACCGGCACGCCGGATCAGGTGCTCTGGAGCGCCGACGGTGAACGGCTGTACGTCAGCACCGCCGACGTAGTGGAACGCCTGCCGCGCACCGGCACGCAGGACTCGATCGCCGTCTACACCGTGCGCCTGTGGGCAATCGACCTGGCCAGCGGTGAAAGCACCCTGCACGTTGAGCAGGAAGGGCGCGGCATCGGCCTGATGGCCGAGCTGCCCGGCGGGGGGCTGGTCTTCTCCTTCGTGGAGGATGCGCGCGCCTGGCTGGCCGCTGTGGAAAGCGGCGCGGATGCCGAAGGGCAGCGCGCGGCGGCACCGGCCGCCTGGCTGCTGCACCTCACGCCGGATGGCAGCATCGAGCGGTTGGGGTATGGCGGGCAGCCCGCCCCGCAGCCGGCCAACGCCGGCTGATCCCGCCGGGCGCATCACCAACAAAAGAGGGGCGTCCGGCAACCGGGCGCCCCTCTTGCAGGGTCAGGCAATAGCGGGTTGCTAGACCTTCTTGTCCGAGCGCGGGTCGAGCGCGTCGCGCAGGCCGTCCCCCACAAAGTTAATGCTCATCACCGTCAGGATAATCAGCAGCCCGGGGAAGAACCACAGCCACGGCGCTTGCTCGATGTACTCGTAGGCGTTCTCCAGCATACTGCCCCAGGTGGCGGTCGGTGGCCGGACGCCCATCCCCAGGAAGCTGATGTACGCTTCCGACAGGATCGCTGAAGCCACCCCGAGCGTGGCGGCCACGATCACCGGGGCCAGCGCATTCGGCAGCATGTGGCTCAGGATGATCCGCCGGTTGGGCAGCCCCAGCGCCCGCGCCGCCAGGATGTACTCCTCCTCCTTGATGGAGAGGAAGCTGGAGCGCACGATCCGCGCGGTGTACATCCAGCTCGTCAGCCCGATGATCACGATGATCACCACCACGCTACCGCTGAAGGTACGCCCCAGTACGGTAACGTTCGGCATCTTGCCGCTGAAGAACTTGGCCATCACCAGCAGCAGGAGCAGCGAGGGAATGCTCAGCATCGCCTCGGTGACGCGCATCAATAACCCATCGACCAGCCCGCCATAGTAGCCGGACAGCGCGCCAACGACCGTGCCCAGCACGATCGCCACCAGCATCGCGCTGATGCCGATCACAATCGAAATCTGCCCGCCGTAGATGGTGCGGGCCAGGATGTCGCGCCCGACCGTGTCGGTGCCGAACGGGTGCTCGGCTGAGGGCCCCTGCAGGCGGATGCTGGTATCGTTGTAGTTGGCGAATGTTTCAGAGAAGATCAGCGATCCAACCGTGATATACAGGAGCATCGCCACCAGGATGACCAGCCCGACCATCGCCATGCGATGCCGCACGAAGCGGCGGACGACCATCTGAAACAGCGTCTGTGGGACATAGGTTTCCGCCAGTTCAACGGGCCTGGCGTTTGGAGCGGTAGTCGCCATCAATGTCCCCCCTTAGCTGTAGCGGATGCGTGGATCGAGCCACGTGTAAACAATGTCAGTCAGCAACTGGAACACCACCACCGCCACGGCAATCATCATCAGCAGCCCCATCAGCACCGGAAAATCGGTTCGCACCAGATGATCCAGGAATAACCGCCCCATCCCCGGCCAGGCGAAGATACGCTCGGTCACCACCGCCCCGGCCAGAAGCAGCGGCAGGTCAAGCCCGATGATCGTCACCAGCGGGAGGGAGGCGTTCTTCAGCGCGTGGCCAAACAGAATGGCCCGTTCGCGCAGACCCTTGGCCCGCGCCGTGCGGATGTAGTCGGAGTTGATCACTTCCAGCATGTTGGAGCGAATGAACCGGCTGTAACGCGCGGTGTCGATGAAGGCGATGGCCGTCGCGGGCAGCACCAGGTGCCAGGTGACCTGGGCGAACGTCTTGCCGACAATCGGGTCATACATGCCGACGGTGGGGAAGTATGGCAGCCCCCACTGGCGGAATTTGACCGCGAAGATGTACATGAGTCCCAGCGCAATGAAGAAGATCGGCATGGAATACGCAACGAACATCAGCGTGGTCAGAATGTTGTCCACCAGCGAATACTGCCGGATGGCGGAATAGATCCCGATGATCAGGGAAAACAGGATGATCAGACCCTCGGCCGTCAGCATCAGGATCAGCGTATTCGGGATGCGGGACAGGATCACTTCCATCGCAGGCTGGCGGGTCACCAGCGAATTGCCAAAGTCACCGCGCAACACGCCCTTGCGCTGGCCGGGCTGGTCCCCCACGCCGTCACCGTCTGAATCCACCATCACCCAGTCATTGCCCACCAGCCAGTATAGATACTGGACCATCACCGGCTGGTCCAGGCCCCAGGCGCGGCGCAGCCGTTCCTTGTCCTCGGAACGCGGCGGGGTTCGCCCACCCAGCGTCGCCACCGGGTCGCCGGAGGCCTGCATCAAGAGGAACAGAATCACGCTGATCAGCAGGAGCTGGGGGATGGCCTGCAGCAATCGGCGGATGACATAACGCACCATGCGATCCCTCCTCGCGTGAAGGCCAGAGTCACATCCGGACTCTCCAGACCTGCACGAGCCAAACAAAAGTGGAGCGAGGGGGGTTATGCGCCTCGCCTCGCTCCACGGTTACACTAGCTGCGCTCTACTGCGCAAAGTCCCATTCGTAAGCGTTCCACATCGCTCCGACGCCGTTCACACGGGTATTCTGCATACGGCTGGAGAAGATGTGCACATCCGGGTCCGTCCACATCGGAATCCAGACCAGGTCCTGGTTCAGGATTTCGGTGATCTGGTGCCAGAGGGCGACCCGTGCGTCAAAGTCCGCAGTCCGGGCCTGCTCCGCGAGCAGCACGTCAAGCTCAGGGTTGCAGTAGTAGTTCCAGTTCTGGCCGTCCGGCTTCTCCGGGCTGGGGATTTCGCTGCACTTGAACGCCGCCGAGTCCGGATCCGGGAAGGCATCCGGCGAAGACGACCACTGGCCGATGTCATACGTGCCGGTCGCGATCGGGCCGCCGGAGCCGTAACTGTTCCAGAAGATGTCGGTCGACGGGTTGTCCAGGGTCACACCGATGCCCAGCTCCGCGAAGACCTGCTGGACCACCACCTGGGTGTCCTTGCGGGTCTGGCGCGGGGTGGTCAGGTAGCGCAGCACCAGTTCCACACCGTCCTTGTCGCGCGTCCCATCACCATTGCTGTCCACCCACCCGGCCTCGTCCAGCAGCGCCGCGGCGCCTTCCGGATCGTACGGATCGGGGGCGATGTTCGGGCTTTCATAGGGCGTGCCACCCCAGAAGCTGGCCGGGATTTCGAAGAAGCCGAGCAGCAGGTCATCGATCAACTGCTGGCGCGGGACGGCCATCGCCAGGGCATGGCGCACATTCGCATCCTGGAGCGCCGGATGGCCATCCGGGCCGATGTTCAGGTACCAGCCCTCATTGTAGCCGGAGGTCACCCACTGCACATTGAAGCCGGCCTCGTCAAGTCTGACGACTTCCGACGGGGCCAGGAAGTAGGTGTAGTCACCGTCACCAGCGAGCATGGAAGCCGTGGCAGCAGCGTCATCGGGCACGATGCGCAGGAAAACGCCATCCAGCTTGGCCGGCTCGTTGAACCAGTTCTCGTTGCGAACGAACAGGATGTGGCTGGCCGGCTCCCACTCGGAAAACACGAAGGCGCCGCTGCCCACTGTCGGGTACCGGTTCCACTCAGCGTTATCGATAGTACCTTCTGCGTCAAAGATTGGCTGGAGGATGTGCTTGGGCAGCACATAGTCGAAAATGCTGCTCACCCACGGAGCGAACGGATCCGCGAAAGTGATAACCACCGTGGTCGCATCCGGCGCTTCAACGCTTGTCATCAGGTCATACGGGTAGCGGGTAATCGGGGTATTGGCAGGGTCGGTCTTCATCTGGTAGGTGAAGACAAAGTCTTCCGAAGTGATAGGTGTGCTATCCGACCACCAGATGTCATCGCGCAGCTTGATGGTGATGACGGTGCCGTCCTCATTCAGTCCGCCGTTCTCAACGCTGGGAATTTCTGTAGCCAGCATTGGGACCGGGGTTAGATTCTCGTCAAGCACCCACGCCCCGACCAGCCACAGGTCGCGCGGCAGCCGGGAGAAGGTCATCGTCGAATACATGTAATTCAGGTTGTCAGGCTCCTGAGTCCAGATGACCGTCGCGATCTTGCGGTCCTGCGCGGCCACCGGCGCGAGCGACGTCAGGATCAGAACTACCACCAGCAGCACAGCAAAACGTCTATGCTTCATCGTACTCTCCTCCTCCAGGACAGTAACTGCCGCCAAAAAGGGTTGGGACACAACCTAGTATACCGGGCAATGTACACTTGCCCGCATTCAAATCATACAAATAGACTCAGGCGAAAGTCAAATAGTCTACCGTTGAAATCCGCCTGCGCGCATGGTAAAATGCTACGGCGCGACCGGTACCAGCGGTCGTTATGTTTGATGGTGGTTCGCGAAGCTGTTAGATACAGGCCAGAAGGGCACCAGTCATGAACGATCTAGTCAAGGCCTTGGAAGCACCGGCGGCGCAGCACGCCCAGGTCCTGCCGGGCGATACCGTCAAGGTCCATGTGCGTATTGTGGAAGGCAACCGCGAGCGTATCCAGGTCTTTCAGGGTCTGGTCATTCGCAAGCGTGGCGGTGGCCAGGAAGAAACCTTCACCGTCCGCCGGGTCGCCAGCCATGGCATCGGCGTGGAGCGTACCTTCCTGATGCGCAGCCCGCGCGTCGAGCAGATCGAAGTCCTGCGCCGGGCGAAAGTGCGCCGCGCCAAGCTCTACTACATGCGCGGCCGGAGTGGCAAGGCGGCTCGCCTGAAGGAAAAGCGCTAAAGAGGGGCTGCGATGCACTCGCCCCAGGCGCCCCTGATCGGCGTCTTCGCCGATCACCGACCGCTCCCCCCCGCCAGCCCGACTGGCAGCGCCCGCATTTTCGTGGGCGCGCATGCGGCCTACCTGCGCTGCCTCGCGGCAGCCGGCGCGCTGCCGGTCATTGTCCCGCTGGAACTGACCCCGGAAGCCCTCCGGGGTGTTTTTGATCGGCTGGACGGCATCCTGCTGACCGGCGGCGGCGATATCGACCCGGTGCATTTCGGCGAGGCGCCCCATCCAACCCTCGATGAAGTGGACCCGGTACGGGACGCAGCCGAGCTGCTGGTCACGCGCTGGGCAGTGGAAGCCGACCTGCCCTTGCTGGGCATCTGCCGCGGCCACCAGGTTGCTAACGTTGCGCTGGGCGGCGACCTGTACCAGGACATCCCCAGCCAGGCCGCCGGGGCGCTGGCCCATGCCTGCGGCAGCCCGCTGCCCCCCAACCACCCGGCCCATCCGGTCTGCATTTTGCCGGAGTCCCGCCTGGACGCGATCCTGGGCGTTAGCGAAGCGCTCACCAACAGCCGCCATCACCAGGCGGTCCGCCACCCGGGTGACGGGCTGCTGGTGACGGCCAGTGCGCCCGATGGCATCGTGGAAGCGACCGAGAATCCGGCCGCGCGCTTCTTCCTGACCGTCCAGTGGCACCCAGAAAACCTCAGCACCGGGGGCGGCGTGATCGGCCCTACCACGGACATGACGCCGCTGTTCGACGCCTTTGTCGCGGCGGCCGCCGCCTACCGCCAGGACGGACGGGCCGCCTCCACGAGCGCCTGATGCCCACCCCACCCGCCCCACCCTCCTCCGGCCCGATCGGCGTGCTGGATTCGGGCGTGGGCGGCCTCTCGATCGTGCGCGCCCTGCGCGCCGAACTCCCCACCGAATCGATCGTCTACGTCGCCGACCAGGCTCACCTGCCGTACGGGCCGCGCCCGCTGGAGGAGATTCGGGCCTTCGTACACGGCATCACGGATTTCCTGCTGGCGCACGGCGCGAAACTGATCGTCGTGGCCTGCAACGCCGCCAGCGCCGCCAGCCTGCACTACCTGCGCGCCGCCTTCCCGGGCGTGCCGTTCGTGGGGATGGAGCCGGCCGTTAAGCCGGCAGCCTCCGCCACCCACAGCGGCGTGGTCGGTGTGCTGACCACGGCCGCCACCGCCGATGGCCCGCTGTACGCCAGCGTGCGCGATCGCTTCGCGCGCGGCGTCACGGTGGAAACGCTGATCTGCCCGGAACTGGTGCTGGCCGTGGAAGCCAACCGCACTTCGCTGGAGGAGCTGCGTCCGGTATTCGACCGGGTGCTGGCCCCGGCCCTGGCCCACGGCGCAGACCAGATCGTCCTGGCCTGCACGCATTTCCCCTTTGCGCTGGAGGCCATCCGCGCCTATGCCGGCCCGGGCATCGAGATTGTCGATCCCAGCCCGGCCGTCGCCCGCCAGGCGCGGCGCGTGCTCGCCGAGCACGCCGCCCTCGCTACCCACACGGCACCGGACGTACATTACTACACCACCGGCGACCCGGCCCGCTTTGCCGAAGTCGCCTCCAGCCTGCTGGGGATGCCCATCCGCGCCGCTGGACTGGCGTGGCAAAACGGCCGACTGGTCAGGCCGCTCGCTGAATAGATTGCTGATCGCCGGGAAAATCCCTACTTGAGGATGTAGTACGTGCCCTTCTTGGAGCCGATCTTGAGGAGCACCCCGCGCTCCACCAGGTCGGAGAGATCGAGGCGCACCGTCTCGGCGGAGACCTCGGGGCACAGCGTGCGGAACTCGCGGTTGGTCACAGAGCCATGCTCGCGGACGTACTGCATCACCCGCGCCTGGCGGTTATTGAGCACCTGACCGTCGGCGAAAACCGGCACCCGCTCGCGCGCGTTGTACAGCGTCACCGTGAACGAATAGGGCATGGCGGTGAAGGTCGGTTCCTTGTGGCCGGACTGCACCATCTCCTCGATCATGCGGTCGATGCCCAGTCCCAGCTCCTCAATGTACCCCCAGTGGAACAGCGACCCGACCAGGCGCGGGTTGCGGCTGAAGTGCTCGTCCACGATGTTATCAACCGTCATGAAGCCGGGCAGGCCGCCGGGCGAGATCACTTCCAGCCGGTCGCGGTACATCCGCACCTCGATGCGCCGCCCGCGCAGCCGGTAATCGCGGTGGCAAACCGCGTTGACCAGCGCTTCACGCACGGCAAACGCCGGATACTCGTACGTCTCTTCGCGCTCCAGCCCGCGCACCACCGCGCTGACCGCCATCTCCCCCCAGGTCAGCTCCCACAGGTTCTCCACCATGCGCGCCAGCGGGCCGGTGATCTCCTCACGCCGGGCATACCCGGCCATCCCGTCCTCGCCGCGCGGCTCGGTCCCCACGAACTTGACGAAGACGATCCCGCTCTGGGGTAGCCACTGCTGAGGATAACGGTTGAACAACAGGATGCCGGCTACCGTCGGTTTGCCTTCCTCGTTGAGGGCCCCGACGTCTTTGAGCAGGTCCTTGCGATCACCGGTGTAAACGCGGCGCAGGCGCTCCTCGCGCTTGGTGAAGTATTCGTCCAGCATCTCCCGGTCGAAATCTTCGAAGGTCGCGCCGGGGACGCTCTCCGCCTCAAAGTCGCCGGTGCTCTTGGTGCTGGAGAGCCGCCGGATGGCGTCACCGCCCAGCGGCCGGTTCTCCGTGCCGGAGCGGACGAGCACGCGCCCGTCTTCCAGGGCGTGCAGCTCCAGGCTGCGCGGCACGCGGATCGCCACCACGCTGCCCTGCTCCAGCTCGAACTGCTCCCAGTTGCCGATGACCACCGGCGGCAGGCACTTCTTCTCCGCCTCGCGCAGCGTGCCTTCCAGGTCTTCGCTGTACGCGCGGCCAACATACTCACCCGACGAATCCAGCCCGACCACGATCATGCCGCCGTCGGTGTTGGCGAACGCCACCAGCGCCTCGGCCAGCGCGTCTATGGAAGGTTCCGGGATGAACTCAAGCCTTGAGCCTGGCCCGTGTTGGAGGAGGTTTGCGTCTAACATGCCTGCAAGTGTAATCGGGATTGCGCCCGAACGCCAGTAAAAAGAAGGCGGCGGGCCTGTTGGAGACCCGCCGCACTTCGTCTAGTCGAGATCGCCCTGGTCTGGCGTTTCGTCGATCGTGCCGCCGGCGTCCATCTCGGGCAGCGCTGCATCCGCATGGTTATCGACCTCACGCTGCTGCTCGCGTTCCTTATCCAGGATAGCGATGGAGGCCACCGTATCGCCGTCTTTGAGGTCCATCAGGTACACGCCCTGGGTACTGCGTCCGGTCTGGCGAATCGTCTCCAGGTTGGTGCGCAGGGTCATCCCGCCGGTCGTGATCAGCGTGATGTCGTCTTCGGCGTTGATCGCGCGCGCTTCCAGGATCGGCCCTGTGCGGCTGTTGCGCGCCAGCGTCCGCACGCCATAACCGTAACGTCCCTGCTGCGAATATTCCTCCAGCGCCGTGCGCTTGCCAAAAGCCAGCTCGGTCACGATCAACAGGTCGGAATCGCGCGGCTCAATCACATCCATGCCCGCCACCCGGTCATCGTCGCGCAGGCGGATGCCGTTGACGCCGCCCGCCTGGCGGCCCATGACCCGCACCTCGCTCTCGTGGAAGCGGATGGACATCCCGTTTTCGGTCACGATGACCACATCCTGATCACCGTTGCTCATCCGCACCCAGCCCAGCGTGTCGTTGCCAAAGAGGGACATGGCGATCAGGCCATTCGAGCGCACGGTGCTGAAGTCCTGCAGCCGGACGCGCTTAACACGCCCGTGCCGGGTACACAGGATGAAATAGCCCTTGTGATCAAAGGACGGCACTGACGCGATGGCCGTGATCGTCTCCCCCGGCTCCAGACTCAGGATGGCCTGCACCAGCGTGCCGCGCCCGGCCCGGTCGGTATCCGGGATTTCGTAGGCGCGCTCGGAGTACACCTTGCCCCGGTCGGTGAAGAACAGGACGTGATCCAGGCTGCCCGCCGCATGCAAATGGTCAAGCACGTCCATCTCGCGCGTGGCCATCCCGGAGGCGCCCTTGCCACCGCGCATCTGGCGCCGGTACGCCGCCGCCGGAACGCGCTTGATGTACCCCTGGCGCGTGTAGCTGATCAGCACTTCCTCGTCCGCCACCAGGTCCGATTCCGCGAAATCAGTCCCCACGCCGTGCACAATCTTGGTGCGGCGCGGGTCGCCATATTTCTCGGCGAGCATCAGCGCATCTTCCTTGATCAGGGCCAGCACCTTGGCCGGGCTGCCCAGCAGGTCTTCCAGGTAAGCGATGCGATCCCGCACCTGCTTGAATTCGTCTTCGATCTTCTGGCGCTCCAGGGCGGAAAGGCGCCGGAGCTGCATATCGAGAATGGCGCGGGCCTGCAGTTCCGTGAGCCCGAAGCGTTCCACCAGCCGTGCCAGGGCCTCATCAGGATCGTCCGCGCGCCGGATCGTCTCGATGATGTCATCCAGTGAGGCCAGGGCGATGAGCAGCCCTTCGAGGATATGCGCCCGCGCGCGCATCTTGTTCAGCTCAAATTCCGAACGGCGCCGGATCACATCCTGGCGGTGCTGGATGTAGATCTGCAGGGCGCGCTTGAGGCTGAGCAGGCGCGGCTCGCCATCCACCAGGGCCAGCATCTGCACGCCGAACGTGCTCTGCAGCGCGGTGTACTTGTAGAGCCGGTTGATGACCTTGCGCGGCTGGGCGCTGCGCCGCAGCTCCATCACAATCCGCAGCCCGCGCCGGTCGGACTCGTCGCGCAGGTCAGAGATCATGTCCAGCCGCCCGGAACGCGCCATCTCCACGATACGCTCGATCAGCGTGGTCTTGTTGATCTGGTACGGTATTTCCGTCACCACCACGCGGAAACGGTCGCCACGCATCTCCTCGATCTGGAAGTTGGCACGCACGATCACGCGCCCGCGCCCGGTGGCATAGGCCTGCTTCAGCCCCTCGCCGCCAATGACCATCGCGCCGGTCGGAAAATCCGGCCCCGGCACAAACTGCATCAACTCGTCAACGCTGACATCTTCCATCCGATCGTAGTTGTCGATGACATGCACGATCGCGTTCACCAGCTCGCCCAGGTTGTGCGGCGGGATGTTGGTGGCCATGCCCACGGCAATGCCACTTGTCCCGTTCAGGAGCAGATTGGGCAGCCTGGCCGGCAGCACTGCCGGCTCCAGGGTCGTTCCGTCGAAATTGTCCACAAAGTCGACGGTATCCATATCGATGTCTTCCAGCATCTCGGCCGCGATGCGCCCCATACGGGCCTCGGTGTAACGCATCGCCGCCGGGCTGTCGCCATCGATGCTGCCGAAGTTGCCCTGCCCATCCACCAGCATGTAGCGCATGGAAAAATCCTGCGCCATACGCGCCATCGCGTCATACACCGCCACGTCGCCATGGGGATGGTACTTGCCCAGCACGTCGCCCACGATACGGGCGCTCTTGCGGTACTTCACACTGGGGCC
Organism: uncultured Anaerolineae bacterium; assembly: GCA_964530495.1. Classification (GTDB taxonomy): domain Bacteria; phylum Chloroflexota; class Anaerolineae; order Aggregatilineales; family Ch27; genus CAZGYW01. Next base: position 193 of record CAZGYW010000030.1, on the reverse strand, counting down.
AAGCCCCATGTCGTGCATCGCGTACAGGATGCGCCGGTGTACCGGCTTCAGCCCGTCACGCGCGTCCGGGATAGCCCGCGCCACGATCACGCTCATCGCGTAATCGAGATAACTGCCGCGCATTTCTTCGTTGATGCTGACCGGCCGCACGGTCCCGATATCATTCATACCAATGGTCCTTGCCTATCGTCAT
>CAZGYW010000029.1:0-12759 GCA_964530495.1 uncultured Anaerolineae bacterium | reverse complement strand
CAGCAGCAGCGCCCGGACCTGATCACACGCGTCCTGGAAGAACAGGTCGCCCTTTACCCGAAAGAGATGGCGTTGCGCTCCCGCCTGGCCGCGCTGTATCGGCGCATGGGCCGGATACCCGACGCGGTGGCACAGATGGACGCCCTGGGCGAGCTGCAGCTTGATGCCGGGATGCAGCGCGCGGCGGCAGAAACCATCCGTCAGATCATCAGCCTGAATCCCCCCGGTGTCGACGATTACCGGAAACTGCTCAACAGCCTGGGGAGCTAAACGCCGCCGGCGATGGAAATTCTGTGGGCATTCGATAACCTCAGCCTGACATCAGTGCTCGACATCCTGCTCGTCGCGGCGCTGATTTATGGCGCCAGCATGCTGGCGCGCGGCACGCAGGCAGTCTCTCTGCTGCGGGGGACGCTGCTCGTCTTCCTGTTCATCGGGCTGCTGACCAGCGTCTTCCAGCTCGTCGCCCTGCGCTGGCTGCTGGACCAGATCATCACCGGCGCGATCATCGCCATCCCCGTGATCTTCCAGCCGGAGCTGCGCCGGGCTCTCACCCGGCTGGGCGGAGCGCGGTTTTTCATCAACCGCCAGGAAACGCGCACAGCGCAGCAGCACGTCATCGAACAGATCTGCGCCGCAACTGAGCGTCTGGCCGAACGGCGCCACGGAGCGCTCATCGTCCTGGAGCGCAGCGTCAGCCTGGAAGAATACATCAACACCGGCGTGCGGCTGGACAGCGAAGTCACGCCACAGCTCCTGCTGACCATCTTCTGGCCGAAAACCGAGCTGCATGACGGCGCGGCGATCCTGACCGGCGACACGATCGCGGCAGCCGCCTGCGTGCTCCCGCTCTCGTCCGGGCACCGCATCTCCGAGCGCAAGCTGGGGACGCGCCACCGCGCCGCGCTGGGCATCAGTGAGGTCAGCGACGCGATCTGCGTGGTTGTTTCTGAGGAAACAGGGCAGATCTCGGTCACGAACGGCGGGCGTATGATCCGCCGCCTGGACAGCAACCGGCTGCGCACCATCCTCAGCGCGTTCTACGAAGATCAGCGCCGGCCCGCGCGCAGCAAGTGGCAGGACTGGGTGCGCGCCGTGCGCGATCGCTTCCGGCGCCGCGGCACAGGATAACCGGCATGAATCGTCTACCTCCGTGGATCAAAACCCTGGGCGCCAATCTGGCCTGGCTGCTGCTCTCGCTTCTGCTGGCGATCTTCGTATGGGTGGCGGCCACCACGCGTGAAAACCCGGTTGAGTCGCGTGCCTTCCCCCAGCGTATCCCGATCGACATCATGCTGGATGACGGCATGATCATCACCAACAATCCGAGCGCCACCGCCCAGGTGATCCTGCGCGCCCAGACCAACGTCTGGAATACCCTGCAAGCGTCCGACATCCTGGTTTCCGCCGATCTGCGCGGCAAGCTGCCGGGCACGTATCCCGTCGATTTGTCGATCGCCTTTGCCACCGTTAATCGTGTTGTGGTTGAGGACTACCAGCCGCAGCAAATTACGGTCACGATTGACCAGGCGGCGGAGCGACTCGTACCCATCAACGCGGAAGTGCGCGTCCAACCGCCAACCGGCTTTGAGGTCGCAGCCATCACCTACTCCACTCAGGAAACGCGGATCACCGGTCCGGCCAGCCTGGTCAATCGCGTCGCCAGCGCGGCGGCGCGCCTGAGCCTGGGCGATGACCGCAATGCGTTCACTCGCAACTACCGCCTTTTTGCCCTGGATGCGGACGGACGCACCGTACCCGATGTGGTCCTCAGCCCGGACAACGTTGACGTTGGTGTGGATATCCAGCCCCGCGAGAATTTCCGCCAGGTTTATGTAACCCCCAACATCATCGGCGAGCCGGCCAGCGGTTATGTCATCTACAGCATCACCTATGAGCCGCAGACCATCCTGGTCAGCGGGCGGCCCAGCGCGCTGGAGCAGATCACGGGCACGATCCAGACCGCCCCCATCGACCTGACAGGCCAGACCAGCTCGTTCAGCCGGACAGTGTCTGTGGACCTGCCGGTGGGCGTGATCCTGGCGACCGAAGGGGGCATCACCGTCAACGTCCAGATTGACACGCTGACCGCCAGCCGCCGCTTTGAGCACCTTCCCGTCCAGGTGCAGGGGCTGGATGCGGAGAGCAACCTGGAGGCCATCATCGCCCCCAGCGAAGTGACAATGCTGATCACCGGCCCGCAGCCGATCCTGGACACCCTGACGCCGGAGAGCATCTCGATCCTGGCCAACCTGACCGATCTCCCGCCCGGTGGGCACCAGGTTCCGCTGCAGGCCATTGTCAACCGCGAAGGGCTGGCCTCAGCGGTTATCTCGGTCCTGCCCCCGGTACTGGATGTCCAGATTGTCCAGAAGACCCCGGAAGCTGCCACCGCCACACTGGCCCCGACACTGGGTGGAATCATCATCCCGGCGCCATCCAACACGCCGCCGGCCGCACCCTAGCCCTCCACCGGCGCCATTCCTACTACAGTGCTGAACAGGGGCCGGGCTTGATATCCCGGCCCCCCATGCTACAATCCCAACGATTAGCAGCGTAGCGAAATGACTGGCAATGACCATAAAACCGATGGTGGCGCTCGTTGGGCGCCCCAACGTAGGCAAATCCACCCTGTTCAACCGGCTTGTCGGTTCCCGCAAAGCCGTGGTGGACGACATCCCCGGCACCACGCGCGACCGGCTTCAGGATGACACGGAATGGAACGGCGTCGCCTTCACCGTGGTGGATACCGGCGGTATCGAGGTGTACCAGCCGCGCGGCAGCCGCGACGTCTCCCCGCTGGCCGAAGGCAGCGCTGATTTCGTCAAGCAGATCCGGGCCCAGGCGCTGATTGCCGTTGAAGAAGCGCAGGTGATCGTGCTGGTGGTGGATGCGATTGAAGGCATCACCGCCGCCGACCTCGAAATCGCGGAGATCCTGCGCCGGACGAACAAGCCCGTCCTCGTCGCCGCCAACAAGGCCGACAACGCCGAACGCCGTGACAACGCACTGGAATTCTTCGGACTGGCGCTCGGGGACGTCTTCGCCCTCAGCGCGGTGCATGGCACCGGATCGGGCGACCTGCTGGACGCCATCGTCGCCAACCTTAAGAACGCGCCCGAACCGGAATACGAGGTCGATCCGGATGAAGGCGTGCTCAAGATCGCCATTGTCGGACGGCCAAACGTCGGCAAAAGCAGCCTGATCAACCGGCTGCTGGGCGAAGAGCGCACGATTGTCAGCCCGCTGGCGGGCACTACCCGTGACGCGATTGACACCCGCCTCACCTGGGAGGGCATGCCCGTGCTGCTGATCGACACGGCAGGCATCCGGCGGCGCGGCAAGATCGCCCCCGGCGTGGAAAAGTACAGTGTGCTGCGCGCCACCAAAGCCATCCAACGCGCGGATGTCGTGCTGCTGGTGCTGGACGCCACCACCGGCATCACCGACCAGGATGCGCACATCGCCGGCATGATCAAGGACGAGCTGAAAAGCTGCGCGGTGATTGTCAACAAGTGGGACCTGGTCGACAAAGATACCTACACAATCAATGACTATACGAATAAAATCCGAGAAGACCTGAACTTCCTTCCCTATGTGCCGCTGCTGTTCGTCAGCGCCAAAACCGGGCAGCGCGTCAACCAGCTGATCGCCACCGCCGCCCGCATCCAGGAGGAGCGCCTGGTGCGCATCCCGACCAGCGAGCTAAACCGCATTGTCCGCGATGCCGTGGAAGGTCATGCGCCACCGTCGCACGCCGGGAAGCGCCTGAAGATCTTCCTGGCGCAGCAGGTTCGCACCGACCCGCCCACAATCCTGTTCCATGTCAACGACACCCGGCTGATGCACTTCACCTACGAGCGCTACCTGGAGAACCAGATTCGCGCCCAGTACAGCTTTGTGGGCACGCCGATCCGGCTGACCTTTCGCCCGCGCGGGGGATCGCTCAACCAGTAAACCCGCCGGAGAGTACTGCCGGGTATTAGAATCGGATAATAGCGCGCGGCGGACGATTGTCGTGGCGCTGCTCGCTATCTTATAATCAGTGCGCACAGTCTGGCTGTCTGAGAGAGCAATGGATACATCGTTTCTGGAACAACAACCACCGTCGACAGCGGTTGATCCCGCAGCAGATGCACACCAGCCAGCGGAGGTGCTTCCGCCGCGGCCACGCCTGCACCGCCGGCGCTGGCTGCGCGAGATTGTTGACACAGTGATCATCTTTGTGGTGGTCGCGGTGCTCATGAATTTGCTGACAGCGCGGTTTATCGTCGATGGCCCGAGCATGCTGCCGAACTTCACCACCGGGCAGTATGTCATCGTCAACCGGATCGCCTACCTGAGCGGCCAACCGCAGCGCGGCGATGTCGTGGTCGTGCACTCCCTGGAGGACCCCGAGATTGACCTGATCAAGCGGGTGATCGGGCTGCCGGGTGAAACGGTTGCCATCCATGATAACCGCGTCCATATCAATGGCACGCCCCTCGACGAGCCGTACATCAACGCCCGGCCGAACTACCAGGGTGAGTGGACGCTGGCGGCCGACCAGTATTTCCTGCTCGGCGACAACCGCACCAACAGCCGGGATTCGCATAATTATGGCCCGCTCTCACGGACGGCGATTATCGGGCAAGCGGCCGCCATCTACTGGCCCCCTGAAGACTGGCGCGTGATCGCGCATCACACCTATGCCACGCCCGAAGTAAGCCTGCTCCCGGCGACCGCGCCGGTCCCTGGATCCTGAGGCCGCCCCTTATGGAGAACACCATGCCGGAAGATGCCCGCTACCCCTGCCCGGCCTGCCTGGTCGGCCGCCTGCAGCGCAGGCCGATCACCTTCACTCAGGTCTACGCCGGTACGCTGGTCAGCGCGCCGAACATCCCCGCCTGGGTGTGCGACTCCTGCCGTGCCGTCCAGATTGATCCGGAGGCGCTGAGCCGGATCGAAGCACTGGTCGGGCAGGCCGGACCGCCGCCCAACCGTGCCCGGACCCGTCCTGCTGCCCAGCCGCGGCCCCGGCCGCGCGCGCTGCCGCCACGCGCCTGACATCCGGCGTGTGCAGGCAGCCCGCCCCCGGCCATTCATCGCAACAGGCATGCGCGATCGCCCCTGATCGCGTACAATATTGATGCAAGACCCTCACTATGTTAACTTTTGAGCAGAGTGCGAGGCCAATCAATGTCGATCAACCTGTGGCACGGCCTGATGCCCGGCCCCAAAGCCCCGGACATCGTCTACTGCATCGTGGAAATCCCCAAGGGCAGCCGTAACAAGTACGAATACAGCAAGACGGCTGGCGTCATCAAGCTCGACCGCGTCCTTTACAGTCCGCTGCACTATCCCAGCGACTACGGCCTGATCCCGCGCACTTACTACGAAGACGGCGACCCGCTGGACATCATGGTCATGATCAACGAACCGACCTACCCCGGCTGCGTTATCGAGGCCCGCCCGATCGGGATGTTCCGCATGCTGGATCGCGGCGCGCCTGACGACAAGATTCTGGCCGTCCCGGCCACCGACCCGATCTTCGATGACTACCATGACCTCAAGGACGTGCCCCGCCATTTCCTGGCCGAGATCGCGCATTTCTTCCAGACATACAAGCAACTGGAAGCGGATGGCAATATCGAGCCACTGGGCTGGGTTGGTGCGGATGAAGCCAAGCAGCACATCATGCACGCCATCGCCCTGTACCAGGAGAAATATCCGCCCACGGGCATCTAGCGTTATGCGCCGGGCCGCTGGCATCGCGCCCTGTCCCGTCCCCGGCAAGCGATACCTCGGAGCAGCATGTATGAGTGGTGATCCTTCAGCCTCACAGCCAGCGCTGGCCGCCACCCGGCTGCGGCAGGCTGAAGCGCTGCAGCGCATCGCCGTGATCACCAGCGCGACGCTCAACATCGACGAGATGCTGATCGGCGCTGTGCGCGAGGCCGTGGCCCTGCTTGACGTTGAGGCGGCGCTGCTGATGACCCTGGCCGCCAGCGGCCGGCAACTGGAGGTTCACGGGCCAAGCGCCTGTGGCTTTGACCCGGCCCAGAGCTTCCCGACCTGGCCGATTGATGGCTACGGGCACATCATCCACGCCTATCACACCGGCCAGGCGTACCTCAGCAACACGGCGCTTGATGATCCGCTGCTGGCGACCATGCCCCTGCCCGGGGGGGACTTCCGGGGAATCCTCACCCTCCCCCTGAATACCCGCGATCGCACGCTGGGCACCTTATCCTTAATTAACAGGGTCGGCGGCCCGTTCAGTGCCGCGGACCGGGACCTGGCAAGCACCATCGCCGGCCAGATCGCCGTAAGCCTGGAAAGCGTGTTGCTCTTCGCGGCGGAACGGGCACGCGCCGACCGGCTGGCGCTGGTCAATACGATCAGCCAGGAGCTGAGCAGCGTCCTGGAACTGCCGGCCCTTCTGGATCGCACCGTGCACAACCTGCATACCGTGCTCGGGCTGGAGAGCGTCAGCCTCCTGCTGCTGGAGGCCGACCCACCCCGGCTGACCGTCATGGCCCAGGCGACGGGCAACCCCGCGATGGCCCTGCCCATCGGCGCCAGCCACCCGGTCACGCTGGGCATTTCCGGGCGGGCGGTGCGCACCCGGGAAGTCCAGTACGAACCCGATGTCCGTGAGAGCGCCGACTTCTACGCGCCGCATCCCCGCCTGCTGGAGGCTGTCGCTTCCAGCCTGGATATTCCCCTGCGCAGTGGTGACCAGGTGCTGGGCGTCCTGGACATCACGAGCGCGACGTTTGACGCCTTCAGCGCCAGCGACCGCAACATCATGCAGGCGCTGGCGGCCCAGATCACCACGGCCATCGAAAACGCGCGCCACTTCCAACAGGCGCAGCGGCAGGCCGCCGACCAGCGTTTCCTGCGGGAAGCCACGGTCAGGTTCAGCCAGGCGCTTGTGATTGGCGACCTGGTGGCTGCGGCCGCCCACGCGGCCCGCACCGCCCTGGCTGCGGACTGCGCCGCGGCCGCGCTCCGCGGCAGGCAGGGGGAGTTCCAGCATGCAACCTCCCCGGAGGCACCGGAATGTGCCTTTCTGTTCCCGACGCTGCTGGGTGACGCCGCCGCGCTACCGCCCGCCCTGGCGGAGATCCTGGCACACAGGCAGAGCCTGCTGATCAGCCCAGGGCAAATTCCGGGTGCGCTGCGCGCCGTTGCCGGCGAGATCCCGTCAATGTCCGGGGGAACGCACCTCCTCGTGCCGGTCGTGCTGCGCCGGGCTGTGATTGGAGTCATCGAAGCCATCTTCACCGCGCCCGATCACCAGCCCGATGAGCACGATCGCGCCCTGATTGAGGGCATCGCGCAGCAGGTTGCCATCGCAACGGAGAACGTCAACCTGATCAACGAGCTTGAGCAGCGCGCGCTGGAGCTGGCCCGGGTCAACCGGCTCAAGAGCGAGTTTCTGGCAAACGTCAGCCATGAATTGCGCACGCCCATGAACGCGATCATCGGTTTCTCCGAGACCATCCTGCGCGGCGTTTATGGGCCGGTGAATGCTCAGATTTCGGATCGTGTCGAGCGCATCCTGAACAGCGGCCATGCCCTGCTCACCCTGATTGATGACCTGCTGGACCTGTCGCGGATCGAAGCGGATCGGCTTACACTGGAGCTGGTGCCAGTCGCCCTGCCGGAGATCGTCACGGCGGCACTGGAAGCCTCCGAAAGCCAGATCGCGCGCAAAGGGCTGGCGATCTCCAACCACGTTGCCAGCATCCTGCCACCGGTCCTGGCCGATCCGGCCCGCCTCCGCCAGGTGGTGAATAACCTGTTGAGCAATGCGATCAAGTTCACGCCGGATGGCGGGATCACGATCCGCGCCGGTGTGGAGGATGGTGGGCGGGGGCCGCAGGTCTGGTGCAGCATCACCGACACCGGGATTGGCATTGCCCCGGAGGATCAGGCGATCATCTTTGACGAGTTCCGCCAGGCGGACGGCACCGCTACGCGCGAGTACGGCGGCACCGGACTCGGGCTGGCGATCACCCGCAAGCTGCTCACCCTGATGGGCGGCAGCATCCGGGTACAGAGCACGCCCGGCGCCGGCAGCACCTTCACTTTTTACCTGCCCATCTGCGAGCAGCAGCGCGCGACCATTGTGGAGTGAGAGAAGGCATGGGCCAGCTTACGATCTTCGATTTCATCGGCATCAGCGCCAATACCCTGACGATTGGGGTGGCGATCGGCCTGTTGTTCGGGGTGCTTGTCCAACCGCGCCGCGAACGGGCCAACTGGTGGTTTGCGGCATTCCTGGTGGCGCTGGCCGGATGGAGCTACAGCGGCATCCTTAACAGCATCCCCGGCATGCAGCAGTTCGTCCCTGCCCAACTGGACCTGAACCTGTACATCTCCGGCCTGGGCCTTACCCCGGTGCTGTTCTTCCTGGCAGCAGTGTCGTTCTGCCAGATCGAAACCTCCCTGACCCGCGCAGTTACGCTGTTCACCATCCCGGCGGTGACTGTTGGCCTGCTGGCCCTGTGGGCAGGTGAGCTGTACGTGGTTGATTTCGCCGCTCTCCCGCAATCGGCCAGCTTTTCAGTGATTCTGGATACTCTGGTGCTAACCCCGGCTGGTACAGCCACCCTGGCGACTGCCGCTGCTTACCTGCTGGTCACCCTGCTGGTTCTGGTTCGTACCCCTGGCGCACGCAGTCATGCCCTGATCCTGCCGGCCCTGCTCATGCTCCTGGGGATGACTGCCAATGCATTCCCCATGCTCAATCACCTGCCGATCGATACGGTTCTCACCGCCCTGGCGGCGGTGCTCATGGGGCATACCATCCTCAAGCAGCAGCTCCTGGAACCCTTCAGCGAAATGAATACCAGGCTGAACGCCGCCAACCAGGAACTGCGCACGCTGGTGGCCGAGCTTTCGGCCGAAGAGCAGCGCACCACCCGCCTCAATAACGATCTGCTGGTCGCCAACCAGTATCGCGGCGAATTCATGACGACCATGAGCCACGAGCTGCGCACCCCGCTCAACGCCATCGTTGGTTACAGCGAACTCTTGATCCAGGGCATGTATGGCGACCTGAATGAGCGCCAGCAGGATCGCATCACCAAGATCCTGCGCAACGGACGCGACCTTCTGGCCCTGATCAATGACATCCTGGACCTGACCAGGCTCGACTCCCAGCAGATGACCCTGCTCCAGGAAGACATGGCGGCAGGCAGTCTCATCACGGCCGCTGTGGAGGACGCGCGGCCCGCAGCGGAAGCCAGGGGGCTGGCGCTCCACCACAGCGTATCCGAGGGGCTACCGGGCATCTACGCCGATCCGCTGCGCATCCGGCAAATCCTGGACAACCTGCTGGACAACGCGATCAAGTTCACGGCGCAGGGTGAGGTCCGCGTGACAGCCCGCCGGATTGACGTACGCGGCGGGGCCAGCCCTGATGTCAAGCTGCAGGCCAAAGTCCGGCTCCAGGATGGGCCATGGCTGCTCATTGAAGTGGCTGACACCGGCATCGGCATCGCGCCCGAACACCACGCGCAGATCTTCGACGAGTTCCGGCAGACGGATGGCTCGGCGACCCGTGAGTTCGGCGGCACGGGGCTGGGCCTGGCTATCGCTCGCAAGCTTGTTGAGCTGCACCAGGGCCGCATCTGGCTGGAGAGCGCCCTGCAGCGGGGCAGCACGTTCTATGTTGCCCTGCCGGCCAGCAAGCGCGCCACCCCGCTGAGCTACGCCCCAACGGCCGAGGCGCCCGTTGCGGAGGCCGCTGCCGCCCCCGTGCATGTGCTGTGCATCGACGACAGCCAGGAGGCGCTGGACATCCTCACCACCACGCTGGAAGACGCCGGCTACCGGGTCACGCGCGCGTCCAGCGGCCAGGCCGGGCTAGAGATGGCGCGCATGCTCCACCCGGACCTGATCACCACTGACCTGATGATGTCCGGCCTGACCGGCTGGGACCTGATTGACCAGCTTAGAGCCACGCCGGATACGGCTCACATCCCGGTGATCATCGTGAGCATTGTGGATCAACAGCCGGTCGGCTACGAACCGGCGGCAGCCGCCCACATCAGCAAACCGGTCGACCAGGCGGAATTGCTGGCGGCCATCACGCGCCTGACCCGACCGCGCACCGAAGCCCGGCCCATCCTCGTTGTGGATGATGATTCGCGCACCTGCCAGTTGATGGCTGATCTGCTGACCGGCGCCGGGCACAGCGTCGTCACCTGCACCGGCGGTGCTGAGGCCCTGAGCTGGCTGCACGGGAACCGTCCGCGCCTGGTCCTGCTGGATTTGCTCATGCCGGGGATGTCCGGCTTCGATGTCCTGGAGCACATCCGGGGGGATGCCGCCCTGGCGGACCTGCCCGTGCTGGTGGTGACCGCCAAGGAGCTCACCCTGGAAGAACGAGAGGCGCTGCAGCGCCATCTGGTGACCATGATCCGCAAGCAGGGCCTCCAGCGCAGCAACCTGCTGGAGATGATCGCCCAGGCCACCACCTGAGTCGCGCCGGAGATCGTCTGGCCCGGCCAGCCGTCGACACAGAAGGAGCTATCGAGACCCCATGGCAGGTGCCCGTATCCTTGTGGTGGATGACAACGCAGACAACCGCACCCTGCTGTCTGACATCCTGCTGATGTTCGATTACGAGATTCTGGAAGCCATCGATGGTGAACAGGGCGTCGCCATGGCCGAAGCGGAAGCGCCCGATCTGATCCTGATGGACCTTTCCCTGCCGCATATGGATGGCTGGACCGCCGCAGCCCGCATCAGAGAACTCCCCGCCCTGAGCGCTGTGCCGATCATCGCCCTGACCGCGCACAGTCTACCCGGCGATCGCGACCGCGCCCTGGCTGCCGGTTGTACCGATTACATTTCCAAGCCGATTGACGTGAGCACACTCCTGAAGAAAGTGACGCGTCTGCTGGCATAGCGCGGGAGCTGACAGGGCATGCAAGTGCTGATTGCAGATGACAATGAGGATAACCGCCTGCTGCTGGAGGACATCCTGCGCGGACATGGCTATACCCCGCTGATCGCCAGGGACGGCAATGAGGCGCTGGAAGTCGTGCGCCAGCACAAGCCCGATCTGGTGATCCTGGACATCAGCATGCCCGGTCTGAACGGATTCGACGTGTGCGCCCGAATGAAGGCCGACCCCGACACCAGCGTGATCCCGGTGCTCATGCTCACCGCGCTGATTGACGTTGACAGCCGGGTGCGGGGCCTGGGCCTGGGGGCGGACGACTACGTGACCAAGCCATACAGCGCGCGCGAGCTGGTCGCGCGCATTGACGCCCGGTTGCGCGCCAAATCGGATACCGATGCGCTGCGGGCCAAGGAGCGCCTCATCCGCCAGACCTTCGAGCGCTTCGTCCCGGCGGCGGTCGTCAACCGCCTGCTCGAACAACCGGAGACTGTGCGGCTGGGAGGCGCGCTCCAGCAGGTTACGATTCTGTTTGCCGATCTGCAGGGCTTTACGACCCTGGCCGAACACACCGCTCCGGAACGCCTGCTGGCGGTCCTGAACGCCTACCATGGCCTGTTCGTCCACCACATCCAGGCCCAGGAAGGCACGCTCGACAAGTTCATCGGCGACGGCGTGATGGCGCTCTACAACACCCCCCTCCAGCAGGCCGACCACGCCCTGCGGGCGGTCCAGACCGCCCTGAACATCCAGGCGGCGCTGCCGGAATTCCATGCGGCGCTGGAACCGGCCTGCCGGCTGCCAATCAACTTCGGGATCCATTCCGGCCAGGCGGTGATTGGCATGGTCGGCGCCGACGAAATGATGGAGTTCACCGCAATCGGAGACGCCGTCAACCTGGCCAGCCGCCTGCAGGATCGCGGTATGGGCGGCGAAATTCTGGTCAGCGAGGCGACCTACCGGCAGATCGCGCCTCAGATCAGTGCCGAGTGCCTCGGCCCGCAGGCCGTTCGGAACCGCGCCGCGCCGGTGACCATCTACCGGGTCACGGGACCAGGATAGGCAGCGGCGGACGTTGAATCAGCCCTTGACCGTCACCGGAGCGCATGGTACACTACGCGCCGTTAGTAGCCCTTCCGCCCCCATCGTCTAGTGGACCAGGACGCGGCCCTTTCAAGGCCAAAACAGGAGTTCGAATCTCCTTGGGGGCACAGCGAACACCCACCGTTGCGGTGGGTGTTTTTGTTGAGAGCGAACCTGTTCAACGGCATCTGCTCCTGTGCGAAGATCGCCAGGAATACCGTCTCCACGCTTCCTCAGAACCGGGCCAGCGACTCCAGCAGCAGATACAGCAGCCAGCGCGCCGCCGGGCTGGCCCGCAGCCCGACCGGCTGATCCCCCAGCCCGCCCCGGAAGCGCAGCGTTGACGCGATCAGCCGTCCCGCGCCGACCCGCGCCTCGAACAGGTACTCGGTCAGGAAGAACTGGCGGGCATCCAGGCGGCGCAGCAGCGGCGTGATCGCGCCCAGCCCTGGCACCGCCTCCGCCAGCCGCGCACTGTCAAAAGCGCGGTCGGTTGCCAGCCCGTAGAACTGCATGTCCACAAAGCCCTCATGCGGGAAAGCCCGCATCACGGGGTGATCGCCGATGAGCTTGATCGCCTCCCGCCAGAAGGGCTGCGCCTGGACGGGCAGCGGCCGGTCACCGTCCTGCAGCAGCAGGACCCGCCCACCGCCGTTCAGGTAGCGGAGCACGTCAGTGTCCAGGGTGCTCGTGATCAGGATCGGGGTGGCCGGGTCAAGCGCGGCCTGCGGCAGATCGGAAGAGCGTCGTGTAGGGAAAGAGTGTAGGATAGGGTG
>CAZGYW010000028.1:0-12815 GCA_964530495.1 uncultured Anaerolineae bacterium | reverse complement strand
GTGGATCGGCTCGTCATTCACCCACCGGGTTTCATCGACGGCATACACCAGCGCGCCTTCGAGGCGTCCCATCGATGCCAGGTAGTCCGCCAGCGCCCTGAAGAACGCCTCCGCCTGCGCTTCAAACCGGGGATCGCCAAATTCGGCGCTGGTGTAGAAGGTGCCATCCTCGCGCCGCAACTGGTATTCGCCCGTCCATTCATTGTATGGCAGCGGCGTATAGAAAGACGCCCCGTCTGGGAGCGCCGCGATTTCCGCATCCAGAGCCGAAAAATCCCACCCGGTTTCAGTGGCAACCGGCTGGTTGAGGAATGAACCGGGAACAACATAGTGGTCCAGCAGCATTCGATTTACGGCCAGGTGAAAACCATCCGGGTCGTTTCCGCCGTAGGCCGGAATGTCACCGTAAACTTCCAGCGGGAGGATGATGCTCATTGAAGGCGTAGCCGGGAGATCGATCGGGTATACGGTGACCACCACGGTCCGCGGCTCGAGACCGGGCACCTCCAGCCGCAGCGGATACTCCCCTTCCGGCGTGCCCGCCTTCACAAACAGGTCGGCCCAGATGACGGTCGGATGCGTGGCAGCCACGTTGATCTGGCCTTCCAGCGGGCGCAGTCCATCCGGTAACGCCGCCATTCCGGTGATCCGCGCCGGCGTGTAGATGTCCCCCTCAGGTTGGTGCAGCAGGGGCAGGTACTGCTCCACGTACAGGCTCAGATCGAAGTATTCCGCAGGGTAGTCAACCGTCAGGCTGGAAAGCGCGACATCGCTAGCCGTCGCCCTGAGCACGATCTGAAACGGCGCATACTCCTGGCGTGCGGCATGCAACACCAGATGCGCCGTCGGATCATCAGGAGCGGTTGCGGTGGGCAGCACCTTTTCCGTGCTGCCCACCAACCACCATTCCACAAGGGACTTTGCAGCCCCGGGCGATGAATACCAGGTGACTACTCCTGCCAGCAGAACGGCTAGAACGATATTCTTCAGTCTGCCGGGCATGAGTACCTTCTCCTAACACTACCGATTGTTATTGCGCCGCGACCGTGCCCCCACCAGTAGCGCGAAGATGATGGTTGTCAGCAGCACGATTACGGTGGCGATGATCAGGATGTTCATCCACGGTGGCTGAGCAACCGTTGTGGTCTGCATCAACTCCTGGGGCAACGGCGTAAAGGTCGCCAGCGGCGTGGGTTGTGTTGCCGTCGGGAAGATCGGCGTTGCTGTCAGAAGCGGGGTAGGCGTGCGCGTCGGTGTCGGGGTGTACGTTGGCCCCGGGGTCACCGTAAACACGGGATTGGCCGCTTCAACGACTGCCTGCTGTGCCGACTGAGTCTGCATCGCCGGAATCTCGGTCAGCATGTCTTCGGCGTAGTAGATCTGATTGGTGTCCACTACCGAGATGCTGTTGGCGGTCGCGTAGGCCACATTGCCCTTCAGGCCGGAACGACCGTACAGGTTCAGGGCAAGCACCCGCACCGCTTCCGCCTGGCCAGCAGGCCCGGTTCCGGTGATAACCACCACCGACCGATCAGGCGACCAGGGCGAGCGCAGGGCCTGCAGCACACCAATGTCGAAACCGGCCGGTAAGCGGTAAGAGACATCATCCAGCGTCTGCTGAATCTCGTCAGTGCCCGGCACAAACGGTTGAGGCAGGTTGGCATTCAGATCATTCAGCAGCGGGTTGGTGGAGGGCCGCCCCAGTACGATGAGGTGATACTGCGCCAGATCCACGCCCTCCGGCAGGGGGCCAACGTTGACGAGTGGCTTGAAGGCCAACCCACCAACCGTATCCGAGCCCAGCCGGGAGAGAATCTGCAGTGCCTGCTGAATCTCTTCGGAGGAAGCATTATCCGGCAGAGAGACCAACACATCCTGCAGGTTCGGCAGCACATTGAAAGGAACCGGGAACCAGCTCAACAGGGGTGTCGTGGTTTCTGCTGCGGTGTATTCACGCGGCAGGAAAAGCTCGCTATCCGGGCTGACATTGAACCAGGTCACGAGCGGATCGGGGAACACGCACTCTTCTTCGGTCTCCACGTCGAGCATGATCGTCACGCTGTTCTGCTCGCCCGCGGCCACGCTCTCCGCCGGGATGCGCGCGCGGAGGTGATAGCGCCCCTGCGCATCGATCTCGAGAGCCTCAGACGCAATCCCCGACGCACCCAGGAAAGCGCTGGCGATAGGCGTATCATTCATCAGCACTGAAATGGTTGATCCATCACCCAGCGCCGCCGAGTAATTGAAGATCAAGTCCAGCGCGGCATCTGGGGCCAGTTGCGCGCCGGCCGGGGCGGTAAATTTAACTTCCGCCGTCTGCATCCCGATCCCTGTAAGCAGGAGTTGCTCGACACCCAGGTCGCGGAAGGTTACGCGCGTTTCGAGCCGCGTGCCCGCCTGGATCTGCCCAACACTCCGTGTTTCAGAAATCAGTGCCAGCGGCCCACCCAGCCCCAGGAGCGATGGCGGGCCGGAGATTGCCTGCGCTGCCTTGAGCAGCGCCTCATCATTGAGGCCGGTCACGACCCCAATCGCGCGCATCTCATTATCCGGATTGGCGATCAACTGCACGATGCCATCCGTGGCTTCAACCGGTCGGCCCGCATAGCTGACTGCGCCATTTTGCAGCGTCGTCAGCATCGCGCCGGCCTCATACAACGCATCGATTTCCGCATGCGCGCCGATCTTGCCGATCAGAAGCAGGTTGTTGTCGCGCCGCAGCGTATCTGTCAACTCGCTCGCCCGCACCACATTCAACTGGAGGGAGTTGAAGGTCAGTTGCCCGACGCCAGCCGCGATACCAGACGCCGCCTGCAGTTCAGCATCCGATGGCTCATCCGGCAGGACCATTACCACCGATTCGGCCACTTCGCCAATTGCGCCGTTGTAGAACGGCGCGGGATAGCGGCCCAGGTCCAGCTGCGGAAAGTAGCGGTGATACTCAAAGTGGAAATACGAGAGATCGGTTCGGATGAACAGCCTGGAAATCGCGTTCAACAGACAGTGGTCCTGCGCCTGAAGAATGAGCTGCAGGCTGTGCGCCGTTTCCCCAATCGTGAGCAGATTGGCTGGCAGCGGGATGATCAGAGTCTGAGTACCAATGTTGTTGCGTGTCAGTGTCACACTGGAGATCAGCTCGTCATCCATATAGACATTCAGGGTGCTCACCAGGTTGGAGTCAACCGCAACCCCTGCCGGGATATTCTCAAAGTACTCGGCGTTCAGGTACAGGACATTGGTGCCGTCCAGCAACCAGTCCGCAGGGACATCAAAGCGGAACAACGCTGCGCCGCGCGGCGAACCGAGCTCGATGTTGTTGACACCAAAGGCGGCCAACGCCACATCCTGGGCAATGAAGGGGCCACTGGCGGCAACCGGTGCAACCGCAGCCACGATCGGTGTCGGCGTTGCTGTAACACACGTCGCAGCACCTTCCACACTGCTGACAATCAACTGCGCCGGGTATCCGGATTGGGGCGCCTGGACAGGAACCGACAACTGCTGTCCCACCACGAGCGTAGCGCCGGCCTGTAGGCCGCTGGCCGTATTGATAACCTCAACGGTGCTCCCGAACTGCTGGGCAATCCCCAGCAATGTATCACCCGACCGCACCGTGTACGGCATCAGGTAGGGGAACTCCGCTGCATAGGACGGCACCTCCCCCTCACCCAGAACAGTTATACCCGTTCCAGGAGCGCACACCGGCAAGGTCGGTGACGGGGTGGGCGACGCAGGGACGCCCGCCGCCTGCCCCGCAGTCTGCGGCACCGCCGTCATCGAGGGTGAGAGGATGACTGTGCCACGCGGCAGGCGCTCGGCCACGTCCACGCTTACCCAGCCCTTCAGCGTGTCGCTGTGGCTGGAGTAGTCGACATACAGCCAATCCTGGTACACGCCACCGTACTCCAGTACACAGATCTGCGCGTCAGCCGGCAGTCCGCCAAGCACGCCGCAGCCAAATCCGGCGCACTGACGCACAATCGCCTCGGGTACCGTGATTCTCCAGGGCTCGCATTCAGCCGTCGCCTGGGTGAACCCAACCGGCCCCACAGCCAGGACATCGGCACTGATATAACTAACGGACGATGCGGGATTCTCGGGCTCCAGATTGATCAACATCCAGCCTGGCGTCTCAGACATCCCGAGGATGCACAGCGTATCAGCATCCGTCACCCCACCTTCGACACTGCAGCCCAGACCCGCGCAGGCTCGCACCGCGGCATCGGGCACGGTCAGGTGGTACAGCTGACACGCCGGCTGCGGCGGCACCGTTGGGGTGAGCGTCGGCGTCGGATTCTGAGCAACCGCATCCGGAATCGCCGCTAACATAACCAGCACAAAAGCCACAGCAAACAACACCGTTGATAAGCGCACCAATTGTCTCATAGATCTCATCCCAACCTATCGCCTGGTGGCCTGAGCTACACGTCTCAGGCCATGCTCAACAGTCTACTACTTGGCAGCCGGTCCATCCTGTGACACATTGCGAAAATAGCCAATGGGCCGCGCAGTATACAGCTTATGCTGGTTCGCACGGCTGCTGCGCACAATATGCTCGGTTACATAGCCTACACTCACAACCAGGCTCATCAGCAGCCAGTAGTAGCGAATGTACGCCCCATGCAGGAAGAGGCTCGTCACCATGTATGAGACCAGGCCCAGTTGCAGCCCGGTGATCCACGGCAGCAGGTCCTCGCGCCCTACTTCCCTCAGCCGCTGTCTCGACCTGCGGGTCATGAACAACGCACTGATGACAGTTCCAAAAAACACGACAACCCCAACGATTCCCAGTTCGGCGCCGGTCTCAAGAATCAGACTGTGGGCTTCCCGTTCCTGCAAACGGTCATCCAGCCCGAGCCGGACAGAGTAGCTCAGGTAGTTCTTTTCGTAGTTGTCCGGACCAACGCCAAACACGGGGTTATTCAGGAACATCTGCACGGCGATGATCATCTCACTGCTGCGGCCTGTCAGCGCGCTCTCACTCTGGACGGCGGCATTATTGCTGAACACATCCAGCATTGCCACGACTCGATCCAGATACCCGACCGGCAGGAGTGGGATGACGAACATCAAGATCAGCAGAATGATGGCGCCGGTCTTGTACGGATTCCAGCGCCGCTCCCAGATCACCAGCACACCCACAATAATCAGCGCGAAGATCGCCCCTCTGGAGTATGTGAAGATGGCAGCCAGCGTCACGAGCACAAACGCCAGTCCGCCAATAAACTTCAGCAAGGGCGATGGCTCATCAAAGAACCGGTACAACGCGATTGGCATCGTCATCAACAGGACCTGCGCATAGAAGTTAGGATCGTCAAGCGGCCCTGTCACGCGTGCGCTGTCAAACCCGGTTGTGATTTGATGTACTGGAGCGTTGGCCAGACCAATGAAATCATTGGTGAAGTTGCCGGTCACCGATTGATAAACACTCAGGCCGGCAACCAGCAAGGCCGAACCCAGCAGAACCCACTGCATACGGCGCCACACCCGCTCCCGATCGGAAAGCTGAACGATCACGATCAGGATGGCAAAGTCCTTCAGCCAGTCCACAATACTTTCCCAGGCAACCTGCTGGTGCTCCGCGCGCGTTGACGCGATCAGCAGGATCAGGCCGTACAACAGGATCAGCCGCTGGGTGCGGTCAAAACTGAAAGGCCGCCGATGCAGGAAAACCCGGTTGAACATGGTTCCCACAAAGATCAGGCCCACCAGGAACTTGTTCAAACTGGGGATGCCGTACCTCAGCTCAATGATGCTGGAGAGATTGAGGTACACAAACGCGATCAGGATGTAGGCGCCAAGCTCCGGGCGTACGGTGATCAGCACGCCGATCAGCACGCCCAGGATACCGACGACAACCCACATGCCAAACGTCGTCGTACCGATCAGGTAACTCGCCCCCAGCACCAAACCCGTTGTCAGCAGCACCAGAGTGCCAACCAGCAAACGGAAACGCCCCCTGCGGTCTCTCAGCAGGCGCGTGTCATCGGTGAAGGGCAGCGCAACCGAGCGATCCATCAACCTTTGTCCTCATGCCCGCGCTCAACCGCAAGCATTGCGTCATCATCAGAACTCCACAACGCCCCAAGCCCATCACTCTCACCACTCGCCCCTTCCCCCTGCAGGAAGAACGGCGCCGGCGAGGTCCTGACGAACTGAATGGCATTATCGCCACCAAGCTCAGCATTGCGCAGCGCTTCGGCAGCCTTGTCCATCATGGCCTGCACACCAAGGGCGCCACCGCTGCTTTCCACAAGGCCCGACTTGGCCTCAAAATGGGCCGTGTAGTCCTCATAACGGAAAGTATGCAGCCGGACCTCATAGTGCAGGTTCACCAGCATATTGCGCGCTTCGTCACCGGGCGTCTCGGCAAACAACAGGCCAAAGACATTCTGCCCGAAGTACGCCACGCGATCACCTTCCCGCAGCGAGTCCTGAATCTGCAACGCAGCCTGGCGCAACAACATCGACTGGATGTTCTCCGCCAGAAGCCCGAAGTCCTCGTCCGGAACCAGTTCGGTGAACGCCAGGCTGATCGGACGGTTACGGCCGCGGGCACGCTGGATTTCTTCCTGGAAGCGCCGTTCGAAGTAGCGCTCGTTGTAAACACCGAGCACAGGATTGCGGATCGAGATCTCTTCCAGCCTGTCCAGCGGGCTACGCAGGTATTCGACCAGGAATGCCAGCGTAATACCCAGCGCCAGGCCCAGGATGCCGGCCAGAACCGCATTCTGGACGTAGTTTGGCGATACTGGCTGGGGCTGCAGAATCACGTTATCGAGCCGCTGAAGCGGAAACGCCCGGTACAACTCGTTGGTACGAGCCAACCCGGCCAGGCCAATCGCCTCGTTCAGGCGAACGACCAGTGCCGTTGCCGGACCCTCCGTAATGAGGAGCAGGATGTTCGAATCAGGCATCACGTTGCACTGGACAAGGTACTCATCCAGCCCGAGCGCAACCGGATCGGCGACACCCAACAGGCTGTAGGCCTGTTCGCGCACCTGATCGCTGCTCAGCACGCCACAGTAGGTCGGCAAGATGCGCTCCCGCCCGGCCAGTGTGTCAAGGCCATAGATACCGGCATCCGCAGTCGATGACAGCGCCGGATCAAGGCCAGCCACGTACGTGGAGGTTGACTGATAGATAGGTGTGGTGGCATAACTGAATGCCAGCGAGGCTGTTACGGCAATCAGGGTTATCGGAATGATAAACCACCAGCTCTTTGCTAAAATCCGCAGATACTCACGTAGTTCCATGAGGGCATCTCTTTGTTTCGCTAGATACGCAGTTATCAGACCAGCACAGTGTTGCGGTCAAACCCGGCATGCATCCGTACAACTATGACCAACATTATACGCCATAGGTTCTGGTGAGAATGTGAATAACTCATGAAATATGACAACCGCGCTTTGCCTATCGGAACGGTCGCCTCTCGATTGTTGGCACATCTCACACAATCCTCTGGCGCGCAGGCGCCCTGGCGGGTGTCCAGCCAGCCAACTGTCCGCCAGATGCCATGGAGCACCATCTACTTCTTTGACGTTGATGGTGCCGCGACAACCAGGCAGCTTGTTGTCAAAATTCCCGGCTTCCCGGACCAGACCATCCCGGAAACCTCCTGGGAGTCACCAGAACTACTCACCAGAGGTCAACGCGAATACACCAGTATGGCAAAGGTCTATGATCACTTCTCCTCTCAGAGCAATCCCAGGCTCTGCGCCTTGAAACCAGAGGCCTATCTGCGCGACATCAATGCGGTAGTAATGGATTTCATATCCAGTGGCACATTATATGACAACTCGATTGCTCCGCGCCACCTCGCCACGCCCCACGGCCGCCAGACGGCGATTGCCCGGATGCGCGCCACAGGTGAGTGGCTGCGCTGGCTGCACACGCTGCCCGCGGAATCGTTTTCACCAGCGAACACCCGCAGCCCGGGTGATGCCTATGCCGAACTGCTACGAGAAGCCGAGCGTCTGCGCGCCTTCGCCATTAGACCGGAAACGCTGCCCGGATGGGAGACTGCCCTGAACATTCTGAGAACAGCCCCTCTGGATCGGTTGGTCTGGAGTCATACCGACTTCCACATGCGCAATGTCTACGTACTCCCTGGCGAGAAGATCCTGAGCATCGACACCGCACTCGATACCCTTGATAGCCCGTGCGCAGACCTGGCCAAGATGATTGTCGATCTGCGAACCCGCCGGATCCGGATCCTCACCCAGGGTCTTGTGCCGCCCGATCCCATCATCAGCCAGCTCATCAGCGCGTTTCTGGAGGGCTACGGCTCAGATTTCCATCCGCTGACCCTGGCGCTCTATGAAGGGCAATTCCTGCTCGAAAAATGGACGCAGGTTCAGACGCCAGTGCAACCCAACCAACGCGCCGGCGCAGCATCGACGCTGACCACCCTCATCACCCGCCTGGCTATCAATCCCATGCTCAGGCGGCAGGTGACCGCGTGGCTTAAGCGCGTTCGGTCTCTGGCAAGCTGATTGCCTTCAATGCTGACCGACTATATCATATTATGTTGGGCCAGCCTACAGTTTGCCTACCAATATTCTCAGGTTTTTACCAAAATTTAACATCGCCGCATGTGAACAGGTGTATTCTATACGAAACAGCACCATGGTGAGAAAGTTGCGGCTGCCAGGGTCGCTTTCAGGTATCTCAATCGCAGCTTTCAGCGTATGAGCGAGCGCATGGGAAGCAGCCAAGAAGGGTGAAGGTATGGCCAGGTTTCGATTTCTGCTGATCGGGCTGACGGTGTGGCTTGTCATCCTGTTCAACCTTGAGCGCCCGGACATCCAGAATTTCGGAAATATCGATCTGGACTCGCTGGTCTATGTCATTGCCGCCATGGCTGCCGTCACGATCCTGGCCCTGCCGGATCTGGCCAAGCGCAGCGAATATGTGCTGATTCCCGTCTTGCTGCTGTACAGCCTCGCAAAAGTCGTGATTGGTCACCAGGATACGCCCCTCCCCCTGATCATCACGGAGATCGTTGTGCTCATTCTTACCGTGTCGGTAAGCCGAGTTATCTCCCTGGCGACGGCTAACATCGAAAGAGCCATCGAAAATGTGCTGCTCCGGCCGGAGAAATCAACCGTGCTGGCCGAGGCAGACGGTGAAGAGAAGATCAACAATGAGTTGTTCCGCGCACGGCGCTTTGACCGGCCTGTCGGGTTTGTTGTGCTGCGTGTGGAATGGGTCGATGGCATGGAAGAACGCTTCGGCGACAGGTTCAACCTGGAGGCAGCCTTCCAGCGTCGCTACCAGAAAGTGCGCATCGCGCAGATCGCAGAGGCAGCGATCTATCGAAGTGACATCATCGCCTGGAGCGGTGATAACGTCGTGATCTGCCTGCCCGAAACCGACCGGGAGCAGTCGGTACGCCTGGCCCGCCAGATTCACGCCCTGCTCAAAATCCGGCTGGGCATCGAAATCACACTTGGGGTAGCGACATTCCCGGATGATGGCCTGATCTACCGTGATCTGCTGGACATGGCGCTCCTGAACCCCATCGTTATCGACGATCAAGATCAGTCCCGCCCGCCCGTCGATTATCCCCGGCAGGATGAGAACGGCAGCCGGCAAATCGCATCCACAACAACATCCACTAAAGCAGTTGCCGCACGGCCCAACTCCTTGATCCGTGAGCTGCTGCAGCCACTGCCCACCGGCAGCATCAGCATGTCACCGGGGACGAAAGTCGGCCAGCCCAATGATCCCGATTTCTGGGTGAACGAACTGCCCTACCAGAGTGCCAGCTCCCGTATGGTCTACCGCCTGATCAAGCGCGTTATCGATCTGACTTTTGTGATTGGAACAGCCCCCTTCACCATTCCCCTGATGCTGGTGATCAGCCTGCTTGTCTACTTCAGTGGCGGGCGCCCGATCTTCTTCGTCCAGAAGCGCACAGGGCTTGGTGGTCGCCGCTTTGATATGTACAAGTTCCGGACGATGGTCCCTGACGCAGAAGAGAAGCTGAAGGAGATGGCCGCTCAGGGTCTGGCCAAGCTCGGCCCGGACGGCAAGCTGGCCGAACCGCTCAAGCTTGCGCATGACCCGCGCGTCACCAGGATCGGCCGCATCCTGCGCAAGACCAGCATGGATGAATTGCCCCAGATCATCAACGTGCTCAGGGGTGACATGAGCATTGTTGGACCGCGGCCCACCAGCTGGGGGTTGAGCAACTACACGTTGATGCACACCGAACGCTTAACCGTCCGGCCCGGCATGACCGGCCTCTGGCAGATCGGCGCGCGAGGAAACACGGATTTCGATGACTGGCTGGAGTGGGATATGCTGTACATCGACAAGATCAGTTTTCTGCTGGATGTGCAGATTTTCCTGCGAACCTTCGGCCAGGTGCTCAAACGCAAAGGCGCGCGCTAAGCTATCCAATCGGGACAAACTGGCATCGTGATGACCTTACTGGCCATTCTCTTCTGGGTTACAGGGCTGGCGTTTCTCTGGACGTATTTCGGCTATCCTCTGCTGATGTTTCTGCGCGCCCGTTCCGCCCCGGCGGAGCGTACCAATGCCGGCAGTGAGCTGCCCGACCTGACCCTGCTGATCCCGGCCCATAACGAGGCCGATGTGATCCAGCGCAAGCTGGATAACGCAGTAACCCTCGACTATCCGCGTGACCGCCTGCAGATTCTCGTGGTTGATGACGGCAGCACCGATGGCACGGTCGAGTTGGTGCGTCCGTTCCTGTCACGCGGGGTCACCCTGATCCAGCAGGCTGCGCGCGGCGGGAAGATGGCCGCGGTGAACACGGGCTTTGCCCGGGCAACTGGCGACATCGTGGTACTCAGTGATGCCTCCCCCAGTTATGAAAGCCACAGTCTGCAGGTGCTCGCCCGCCGGTTCGCAGACCCCAGCGTGGGCGTTGTGGTTGGCACACTGGCCGTCTGGGATGCGGTAACGGCGGTGGCCAAACCGGCCGGTCTGTACTGGCGGTATGAGGCCGCCCTGCGCCGCTGGGAGAGCAAGACCGGCAGCACGGTGGCCGTCCACGGCAACATGTTCGCAATACGCAAGGCCCTGTACCGCCCGCTGCAAACCGGCACCATCAACGATGAGTTCAGCATCGCCATGGAAGTGCTGCGCCAGGGTTATCGCGTTGTCTACGAGCCGGATGCGATCAGCTACGACGATGCCAGCGCGAGCATGGCCGATGAGTTCAACCGGCGGGCGCGCATCAACGCCGGGCGTTTCCAGGCGCTGTTCTCGGCCGGCTACTTGCGCGCGCCAACCCCGGAGCTCACCTTCCGCCTGTTTTCACACAAGCTCCTGCGCCCGCTGACTCCCGTCCTGATGCTTCTGATCCTGGTGCTTAATATCCTCCTGGTGCTCGCCACCCGGCCGGCCACCGGCCAGTTTGCCGCTGACCTCTTCTTCCTGCGCGGCCTGTGGGGCTGGCTCCTGCTTGCCGGACAATGTACCTTCTATGGGCTGGCGGTTCTGGGCTGGCTGGCAGAGCGCCAGGGCAAGCGTAACCGGATTCTGAACGTCATCTACTTCTTTGTCAGTTCCAACCTGGCGGCGCTGGTGGGCCTGTGGCGCTGGCTGCGCGGCTCCCAGCGCGTCACCTGGCAGAAGCGCACCGCCGAGGATTGAGCCGGGCCCGCCCTTCAACCCTGGCTTCGCCAGCTTCATGACAAACCCCTTTCGATCTCGTAAACTATGCACTCGCGACTCGACCCCACCCGCATGTAAGGAGCACTCGATGAGTGTCGCAATCCCTGATCACTTCCGTGTGGCCTTTCGCCCTTTGGCAGCGCCGGCAGCGGTAGTCACCGGCCCCAACGTTCGCTTCACGATCCTGGCGGATCGTCTGCTCCGGCTTGAGTACAGCCCCACCAACACCTTCGAAGATCGGCCCAGCCAGGCCTTCTGGTACCGGGAACAGCCGGTTCCCCTCTTTACCACGCAACGGACAGACCGGACGATCTCGATCGACACCACTTCCCTGCGCCTGACCTACACGATCACCCCGGCTGGGTTCACGCCGGACACGCTCCAGATCGAAGTCAAGCCCGCCGGGAAGATCTGGCGTTTTGGCGATCCCAATCCGCGCAACCTCGGCGGCACCCTGCGCACCCTGGATGACATCAGCGGCAGCGCGCCGCTGGATCCCGGCTTGCTGTCCGAAGACGGGTGGGCAGTGATTGACGACTCTGCCACCCTGGTCTTCAACCCGGAAAGCTGGCTGGAACCCCGCAATGCCGCGCCGGGAACGCTGGACCTGTATTTCTTCGGATACGGGCAGGCGTACCAGGATTGCCTGCGCGACTACACGCTACTGACCGGTGGAACGCCCCTGATCCCGCGCTGGGCGCTGGGCAACTGGTGGAGCCGCTACTGGGAATACGATGAGGCCGAATTAGTCGCCCTGATTGAGGATTTTAAGGCGCACGGCATCCCGCTCGCGGTGTGCATCATCGACATGGACTGGCACATCACGCAGACGGGCAATACCAGCACCGGCTGGACCGGCTACACCTGGAACCGCGCCCTGTTTCCCGATCCGGATCGCCTCCAGCGCTACCTGCACGATCAGGGCCTGCACACCAGCATGAACCTCCACCCGGCGGAAGGCATCCACCCCCACGAGGAACGCTATCCGCAGCTGGCGCGCCGGCTGGGCATCGAACTGGCCAGCCGGCAGCCCATCCCCTTCGACATCGCCGATCCGGCGTTCACAAACGCCTACTTCGAGGAACTCCATCACCCGGAGGAAGCGCGGGGCGTTGACTTCTGGTGGATGGACTGGCAGCAGGGCACCCTCAGCAAGCTGCCCGGTC
>CAZGYW010000027.1:0-12881 GCA_964530495.1 uncultured Anaerolineae bacterium | reverse complement strand
TTGATATTGAAGAACTGAAGCTGCCCCTGCAGCGCCGTCGCAAATCCGAACAGCAGGGCTCCGGCTGCCGCGCCAAGCGGATGCCAGTTTCCGAAGATCATCACTGCCAGCGCGATAAAACCACGCCCGTTGGTCATCCCACGTTCGAAGGTACCAACCGCTTCAAGCGTCAGGAATACCCCGCCCAGCCCGGCCACACAGCCGCTGAAGAACAGATTCAGGTACTGCAGGCGGTGCACGTTGATCCCCAGCGTGTCCGCTGCGCGCGGATGCTCGCCAATCGCCCGGGTGCGCAGGCCCCAGACCGTCCGGAACAGCGTGATTGCGAACACGATGACCAGCAGCACGGTCAGGTACGTAATGATGCCCTTGTTGAACAGAATCTCACCGATCCAGAACAACAGGCCGGAATCCTGCGGCAGCGGGTTGGCAATTACCGGCGGCAGGCGGCCCTTGGTGGTTGCCCCGGAGAGATACAGGAAGCCCGTCAGACCGGTCGCCAGCGTATTGATGACTGTACCGCTGATGATGTGATCCACCTTGAAGCGAATGCACAGCACCGCATGCAGCAGCCCGGCCAGGCCACCCACCAGCATCCCGCCCAGCAGCGATAGGCCAAGTCGCACGGGTTCGGCCTGCAGCACTGCCGGCACCCCGGACGAGCTCAAGCCAACATTGATCATAAAGCCGGAATAGGCAGCGATCAGCATCATCCCTTCGATGCCGATGTTGACAACCCCGCTGCGCTCGCTGAACACGCCACTCATGGCGCCCAGCGCAATCGGCGTGGCGCCGCGGATGCTGGCGTTGATCACGGCAACCACGATAGCCGGCCCCACCGCCCCGGCCGCCCAGAACGCAATAATCAGAATGGCGATCAGGACAATCGCTGTTGTGACGACCGACTTTCGCTTCACCGCGGCTGCTATGACACTGGAGAGCATGTCGTTGGTGCTCCTTTTCACAGTCGACCAGTCGCCAGCCTAGCGCTGACCCCACCCCGTACTGAGCTTCTGCGCGCCCGCCGCCTCGCCACGGATGCGATAAATCATGCGGACGATCTGCTCGGCCGCCACAAACATCAGGATCAACGCCTGGATAACCATGATAATCTCGGAAGGCACGCCGCTGTTGAACTGCATCCGGGTCGAACCGGCATCCATCGCCCCAAAGAGGAATGCCGACAGAATCACCCCCAGAGGATTGGACCCGCCCAGGAGCGCCACGGTAATGGCGTCAAAGCCCAGGCCGAGGCTCTGGTTTGGCTCATAGCGATAGTTCACTCCCAGGGTCTGCATCGCTCCTGCCGCGCCTGCCAGGGCGCCGGCAATCATCAGCGTCATAACCGTCACGCGCCGGACGTTGATGCCGCTGTAGCGGGCAGCAGTTGGGTTGAAGCCCACCATGCGCAGCTCAAAACCGAAGGTCGTCCGGCTGACCAGCACCAGCACCAGCAGCGCCGCCAGCACCGCCACAAAAATCCCCAGGTGCAGAAACTGCGGGCCGGGTGGATCAAAGATGACCGGGAGTTGCGCGGTTGGCTGGATGGTGGGCGTGCGCGTGATCACCCCATTGCCGTCATTCAGCGGCCCCGGTGGAATGCCCTCACCGGGCGAGCCGGCATACAGCAGCCAACTGATCAGGTTAGAGGCGATGTAGTTGAGCATGATCGTGGAGATCACTTCATGCGCGCCGGTGTAGGCCTTGAGCAAGCCCGGGATAGCCCCCCACAATGCGCCACCCACCATCCCCGCCAGCAGCGCCAGCACAACATGCACGGCGCTGGAAAGCACCGGATCACCCAGGTCCACGTGCAGGGCAAACCCCACCCAGGCGGAAGTCACCGATCCCATGATCAACTGGCCCTGCGCGCCAATATTGAAGAGGCCGCCCTTAAATGCAAAGGCAACGGCTAACCCGGAGAGGATCAGCGGCGCGGTTTTCACCAGTGTGCGGGTCAGGCCGCTGGCGTCGCCCAGGGCGCCACTCCACAGGCCGGCAAACGCGGAGCCTGCCGTCTGCAAACCAACCTCAAAATTCTCCACAACCGACGCGCCGCTTCCAGAGAATACGCTGGCCAGCACGATAAACAGGCTGCCAAGCACAACAGCGGTGAAGACTGCCAGAAAGGGAACGAGGATTGTCCTGAAGCGCCTGAACAAGCCTGGCGAAGCAGGAGACACCGCCACAGCCGATAGATCGCTCATTGAGTGCGCGCCCTTTTGCCCTAGTGAGGATCAGGAGTTGAGAGCAGGTCGTGACCGGTGTCGGTCAATACCCGCCAGGCACCAATTATATCCAGTGTAGATGCGCCAGCCACAGCCACCATTACTCCAGGAAACCCCTGGCCACCGCCGAATCAGGATCCGGATACCCATATTCCTGGCTCAGCCGGGTCAGGCTGATCTCCTTACCATCGCAAGTACCCATGATCAGTTCCTGCAGAACAATGTCAATAACCAGCAGCAGGCGGCTGAAGTGACTGAATTGCCCTTCGAAAGCGGTAAACAGCACGGCAAACACATGCTCACGCAGCATTCCATCGGTCAGGCGGCTGCCCGGCCAGCCCAGGGTCCAGGAGTCCCGGTAGGCCCCCATCGCCAGAATATGCTGGCGCAGGTCGACAAGCTGGCGAATCACCTCACGCCGATCCTGCGCATCGACCAGCCACGAGGTTCCCTGGTATGGCACCTTCTGCAGCGACTCACAGATCGAACCGGCAGCCGTACGCTCCACCATGCGCCCCAGGCTGCGCTGGTCGAAGCCCAGTCCGCGCGCCAGCGCCAGCGCGCACTGGCGATAATATGCTTCTCGGGCCGGGTTGGCAGCAGATTGATCGAGCCGCCACAGGATCGAAAGGTAGTCACCGAAACCCAGGGGAAATTGTGGAGGGGTCGCAGGGCTGTACGGCGAGATCAACTGGGCAATGCGCGGTTGGTCAGCCTGCATCATCATCGGAACCGTCCCGGTTCGTGGGGTCTGTGTACTGGAATCGAAGTATAGCAGCCAGCCATATCGGGCGCTACAGCCACAAAAAACCCTCCTGTAGTGGCAGGAGGGTTCATTCTGAATGTCAGCCTAAGGGGCCTAGCCCGCCGATTCCTCAGCCATCTCGGCGAACATCATCGGATTGATCACCTGGGCGCCCTCAGGTGCCACAACTTCCACGGGCGCGTTGAAGGCGCTGGTATCGACGACCAGCTTCATCGCCATGCTGAAGTTCTCCGGCATTTCGTCAACCTCGTCAGGGGCGACCGCCGCGATCGCTTCTTCGTCAAACGCGAAGGCGAAATCCATGTCCATGTGATGCACGTAGAAATCCTGGAGGCCGATCCACTGTGTCGTCCTCATGGATATCCCGCTCATCACCGCCACCATCATATCCATGAAGTTGTCCGGCATCTCCTCAGCCTCTTCGCCGCTGAGTTCCATGACCTTATCCATGTAAGCGGCAAACGCTTCCTGGAACGCCTCGCTGCTGAACATCGCTGCGTAGTCCAGCACGGTTTCAAAGACCGCCACCGGCTGGCCCATCACTTCTGCATCCGCCAGCCGGGTAACAGCCATGAAATCGCCCCAGTTCTCAACATCATAGAGCGCGGCAAATTCCTCGGAGGCGAACAACTCTTCAAAGTCCGGCATGTCCTCGCCAGCCTCTTCCATCATCATGCCGTCCATCATCTCGTACATCCCGGCCAGGTCAATGCCAATCCATGCCGGCATCTGGGCAGCATCCTCACCCTGCGCTTCCGCCGGAACCAGTTCCTCCAGATTTGCGTAAAGCACCCCGTCCACCATCACCAGCCGGGTGGCCAGGGTCTCCAGCGGGATGCCCAGCTCGGCCATCAGTTCGCCGGGCAATGCGATCTCAAGCGCCACCTCTCCCGTGACGCCTCGCATCAGTTCAGCGTACATGGCCATTCCTTCGGTCATAAGTCCGCTGAAGTCCTGGGGAGTAGTCATCTGGCTGAAGGTCGCCATCAGTTCGGGAGCCGCAGCAAAAGCACCATCGGCCTGCATGTTCATAACGAAGCTGTCTTCCGGGTCTTCCATCCCGGTCAGGCTGAGGTCCATCTGCATCTGAACCGCTGAGGAGGTCACCCCGGCCATCGTGGCCTGGGACTGTTCCAGGATCGCGCAATCCTCCGCACTCAGGTCCCCGCAGAACAGCGGGGGCTCGCCACCCTGCGCCAGCACACTACTGAGCGGGGCAATTGTCAGAGCAAGTACCAGCACGGCACCAACTACAGACTTACGCAACATCTCTCATTTCTCCTTGGTTATGGATCAATCGCGGAGCGACCGGGTGAAATATCCGGGCCCGTGCGCCACCACACGCATGATCAACGTCCGCCGGTGAGTATCACACTCACGGTAGGTGAACCTGCCTGTTCATTACTTAGTACGCAGCAACGAACGAATTGTTGCATGAAGATTACTCACAGCCCCAGAGCGCCTTCACAGTATTACAGATACCCGTTCACCATGTCGCATCTTGAGCACAGTTCTTCAAAACAGATACAATAGTGGGCAAGCGATTCCTCATGACGACTGATGCTCCAGCCGGTTCACTGCATCGCAGCGCGCGATTGGAAGGGGTTGCCTGATGGTCATCGGGCAAAAACTGCAGGGTCGATACACCCTTGAGAAGCTCATTGGAGAAGGCGCCACCGCCACAGTCTACCTGGCTCGCGATGAGCGCCTGGGGCGGCTGGTCGCCATCAAGGCGCTGCTCCCGTTCATCAAGCCTACGGCCCGCGCCCGCTTTGAGCGCGAAGCCCGGAGTGCCGCGGCGCTTAACCACCCGAACATCATGGCCATCTACGACGAAGCCCAGGAAGACGACCTGCACTTCCTGGTGGTGGAGTACATCGAGGGCACGCCGCTCACGGAGTACATCCCCTCGCCGCCTGACGTGATCGCCAACTGCGGCATCCAGATCTGCAGCGCGCTGGACTATGCCCACCGCATGAACATCATCCATCGGGACATCAAGCCGGCCAACATCAAGGTCACCGCGGAGGGCATGATCAAGATCATGGACTTCGGCCTGGCGATCGGGCGCGATGCCAAACACATCACCGCCCACGGCTCGATCATCGGCACACCAGCCTACCTCTCGCCGGAGCAGGCCACGGGCCAGACCATCGATCATCGCAGCGATCTGTACAGCCTGGGCGTGCTGCTCTACGAAATGTCCACTGCGCGCCTGCCCTTTGACACCAATGACATCAGCGCCCTGCTGCTGCAAAAGGTCACCAACGATCCGGTACCACCCCGGTCGCTGAAACCGGAAACTCCGGAGTGGCTGAATGCCGCGATTATGACCGCTTTGCAGCGTGAGCCGGATCGACGCTTTCAGTCCGCCGCCGACTTCGCCGCCGCCCTGCGCCGGGAAACGGCGGGAACACTCGGAGTCCCCCTGTCCGCCAGTGCGGAGAAGGAGTCGTCGGACCTCAAGCAGACCCGCGATCTGATCCGTGCCACGCCGCTGCCGGCCCCTTCAGGCCCCATCCGGATTGTCGTGGCTGACGATCACGTCATCCTGCGTACCAGCATCGCCTTCTTCCTGGATGAACAACCCGGCATCCAGGTGCTGGGCGAAGCCGGAACCGGCGCCGAAACCCTGCGGCTGGTGGCCGAGCTCCACCCGAATTTGCTGCTGCTCGATCTGAACATGCCAGATCGCAGCGGTCTGGACATCCTGCCGGAAATCCGCAACCAGTATCCAGATACCCGTGTCCTGATCCTGACCGGGCGGACGGAAGACGCGTTCGTCATCCGCGCCCTGCAGGCCGGCGCTCACGGCTACCTGCTCAAGACCAGCTCGCAGGAGGAATTGCTGGACGCTGTGCACCGGGTCGCGGCAGGCAATATGGCGCTGGGCACCGACGTGACCGAGCGTGTGATCGCCGAAATGCTCGTGCCTCAGCAGCGCGATCCGCTGACCGATAAAGAACGCGAGGTGCTGCTGTGCATTGTCAGCGGCGCGGATACCAATCCGGCGATTGCTGCGAAGATGGGTTGTTCTGAACAGGATGTCATCGGCTATCTCATGAGCGCCATCGACAAGCTCGGCGCCCAGAGCCGCGCCCAGGCCGCGCTGGTGGCGCTGCGCATGGGCTGGATCACGATTGAGGAAGCACACCAGCGCTAACCGCACCGACGGGGACCGATCATGTTCCAACTGGCGTGTCATACCTGGGGTTTCAGCGATCTGCCCCTGGAAGAAGCCATCCAGACCATCGCACGGCTGGGCTTCACCTACGTTGACCTGGGCAGCGGCCCGCATCTCAACATTGACGAGGCCGCCCGCAACCCCACCCGGCAGGCCGCTGCCATCCATGATCTGCTGGACTACTTCCACCTGGAACTGACCGATCTCTACATCCTGCTGCCGGCGCTATCCTCGGCGGACGAGGGACGCCGGCTGTATGAGATCAAAGTCTTTGAGCGCCTCCTGCCCTTCGCGGCGGAATTAGGTACGCCCGGAATCACGCTCTCACCGGGGATCGAAACCCCGGAGATCACAGAAGCCCGCCTTCCGGCAGCCCGCGCCATAGAGCTGCGCCCCCGGGGCCGCCCTGATCCGGACTCCGAGCTGGTGAGCTATTCACCGCCATCCATGCCGGAAGATGAAGAAGCAGCCGTGCCGCCGGGGCCGACACCTTTCGACCATGCGGTCGATTCGTTCCGGCGCATCATCGACATGATTGAGGATACCGATCTGCGCCTGAGCTTTGAGCCCCACATGGATTCCGTCGCCGCCACCCCCGACAAAGCCCTGCGCCTGCTGGAAGCCGTCCCCGGCCTGAGCCTGACGCTCGACTGGGCTCAGTTCACGGCCCAGGGGCTGGCGGCCCGCGACATCGAGCCGCTGCTGCCGCATACCGCCCATGTCCAGTTGCGCCAGGCCGCGCGCGGACGGCTGCAAGCCCCCTACCACGAGGGCATCATCGACCTCAGCCAGGTGATTGAACTGCTGCTGCAGTACGATTACCGGGGCGCGATCAGCGTCGAGTACATGAACCGCGCCGGCTGGCACGGCCTCGCCCCGCTGGACATCATCCGCGAGACTGGCTTGACCCGCGACGAAATCCGCAACGCCCGCAAACGCCTGCTGGCAGGCCGCTAACAAAACACAGAGCCGCCTGATCCAACCGGGCGGCTCTTCAGTCATACCTCAACCAGACCACTTCGCTCTACCAGAATGAGCACACCCCGGCGGCCGCGGCCGCGTTATCCGGCGCAGGCGCCAGCGCGACGATCAGCGCGACGGTGATCATCAGCACAAAGGGAATCGGCGAGAGAAAGATCGCGGAGAAAATCCCGCTCTCGAACTTCAGGTGCATGTAGTACAGCGCGACCAGGATCACCTTGAGAAACGACAAACCGATGAGCACCAGCGGGGTGTTCGCCGCCACTGTCACTTCGATCAGCGTCACCAGTGCCAGGAACAGGAACACTCCCAGGTAATTCGGCTTCTTGTGCGGGGTGGATTCTTCGGCCGCAAGCTGCGGCGCATATTCGGTCATGGAAGCAACCTCCGGGCTTGCCCGCCCTTACAGCAGATACACAATGGTGAACAGGATGATCCAGACGATGTCGACGAAATGCCAGTACAGCCCGAAAAGCTCCACACCCGTCGTGTCCGCCGGGGACAGCATGCCCCGGAAGTAGCGGAACAGCAGGAAGCCCAGCCAGCTCAGGCCGATCAGTACATGGATGCCGTGCAGCCCGGTCAGCGTGAAGAATGCCGAGCCGTACAGCGTCCCGGCGGTGATGCCGTGGCCGATCAGCTCCAGCCACTCAGCCAGCTCCAGGGCCAGGAAGATCGCGCCCAGCACCGCCGTGGCAATTGTCCAGTTGCGGAAGGCTTTCATGCGCCCTTCACGGATGGCCGACAGTGCGGAGACCGCCGCGAAGCTGCTGGTGAGCAACACAAAGGTGCCAATGGTCATCAGCGGCACGTTCAGCAGGGCCGACGCCGCACCCGCCCGCGCCTTATACCCGAGGAAGGTCGAGATCAGGGCGGTGAAGAACATGATCTCCGACGCCAGGAAGACCCACATCCCCAGCATCCGGCTGTTGATCTTCAGCGATGAATGCAGGTTCTCCAGCAGGGTGAAGCGGCTCATCTTCCAGATGCCAAACAGGAAGATCAGCAGCCCGACCGGGAACAGCAGCCGGAAGATCAGGCCGGCAGCGGTAATCGTCGCGCCAACGGCAACCAGGACCGGCGCCCAGCTGGGTGGCGGCAGGTGAATATCGTGCGGATCATGGGTGGTGGATACCTGGCTACTCATGTGTTTCCTCCTCAACCAGTCCCAGGCGAGCGTCACGCGCCGGGCGCAGGCTGTGCACCACCGGAATTTCGGCGAAGTTATAGACTGGGGGCGGTGAAGACGTCATCCACTCCAGCGTGTCCGCTTCCCACGGATCGTCCCCGGCGGCCTCTTTGCCACGCGACACCACGGCGTTGATCAGGAAGATCAGCACGGCGGTGGCGATCATGAAGGCGCCCACCGTTGCCGTCAGGTTCAGCTCGTTCCAGCCGCGATCCGGGCTGTAGTCGTAGATGCGGCGCGGCATGCCCATCAGCCCCAGGATGTGCATCGGGAAGAACGTGAGGTTGAAGCCCAGGAACATGGTCCAGAACTGCAGCTTGCCCAGGCCCTCGTTCAGCTTCCAGCCAAACACTTTCGGCCAGTAGAAGTACAGCGCGCCGAAAATGGCGAAGACGCTGCCACCAAACAGCACGTAGTGCAGGTGCGCCACAACCCAGTACGTATCATGCAGCTGGGTGTCGATAGGCAGAATGGCCTGGAACACACCGCTGATCCCGCCGACCAGGAAGGTGCTCAGGAAGCCAATGGCGTACAGCAACGGCGACGCCAGGTGGATCGATCCGCCGATCATGGTGAAAATCCAGTTGAACATCTTCACGCCCGTCGGGACGGCAATCGCCATCGTCGAGAGGACGAAGAACGCCTGGGTCACCGGCGTCAGGCCGGTGGTGAACATGTGGTGCGCCCAGGTGGAGAAGCCCATCGCGCCGATTGCGATTGACGACCAGACGATGGCCTTGTACCCGAACAGCGGCTTGCGGGAGAACACCGGCAGAATCTCGGAAACCACCCCCATCGCCGGCAGCACCATGATGTACACCGCCGGGTGCGAGTAGAACCAGAACAGGTGCTGCCACAGCACCGGGTCACCGCCGCTGGCCACGCTGAAGAACTGGGTGCCCAGGTTGCGGTCGGCCAGGAGCAGCAGCAGCGCGCCGCTCAGCATCGGGGTGGCGATCAGCACCATGAAGGCCATCACCAGCACCGTCCACGTGAAGACCGGGATGCGCCACAGGGTCATGCCCGGCGCGCGCATCGTCAGCACCGTGGTGATAAAGTTGACCGCTCCCATCAGCGACGAGATGCCGATGAGCTGCAGGCCGATGATCCACATGTCCGTGCCGATGCCCTGCGACCAGGTGCCGGTGCTGAGGGGCGGGTATCCCGTCCAGCCCACGGCTGCCGCGCCGAGCGGCATCAAAAAGCTGCTGTACAGAAAAATCCCGGCAAAGAGGTACATCCAGTAGCTCAGGGCGTTGAGCTGCGGGAAGGCCATATCCCGCGCACCGATTTGCAGCGGCACCAGGTAGTTCCCGAACCCGACCAGCATCGGGATGATGAACAGGAAGATCATGCCGGTGCCGTGCATGGAGAAGTACTGGTTGTACAGCTCCGGCGTCACGAAGTTCAGGGTTGCCCCCGGCGCCGCCAGTTCCAGCCGGATGAGCAAAGCAAGCGTGCCACTCAAAATGAAGAAGCCGATCGACGTCACAATGTACAGGATGCCCAGCTTCTTATGATCGACGGTCGTGAGCCAGCTCAGCAGCCCACCCGCCTCCTGGTGGGCCGCCGACCGGGGCGCTGCTACGGAAGTCGCCATCGCAGAATAACTCCTTAAGACAATAAAATGCGTTGCAGAAACGTCCGTCCTACTGCGCCAGCGTGAAAGCTACCAGGTCGGCCAGGTCCTGCGGGCTGAGCTGGTCGCCGTAGTTCTGCGGCATCACGCAGTTGAAACCATCGACGACATACGCGCACGGGTTGATGATGGACTCGCGCACATACTCCTCGGCGCTGTAGCCCTCCAGCGCGGAAGCCGCGCGCTCGCCAAGGCCCAGATACGATGGCCCGACCCCCGCCGTGCCGTCCAGCGAGTGGCAGGCCACGCAGCCCAGCCCACGGTACAGCGCTTCACCGGCCGCGACATCCCCCACCAGCGCCGCCGCTTCGCCTTCCAGGTCAACTTCCTGGGCAGCCGCCACCGCCATCGCTTCAGCGTCCATCCAGGCGGCGTATTCCGCTTCCGGCAACACATTCAGGCGGATCGGCATGTTGTAATGCTCTTTGCCGCAATACTCGGCACACTGGCCCACATACACGCGCTGCTCATCCACCTGGAACCACAGCCGCTGCACGCGGCCGGGGATGGCATCCATCTTGCCTGCCAGCTCCGGCAGCCAGAAACTGTGCTGCACGTCACGGGAGGTGATCTCCAGCACGACCTGGCGACCGACCGGAACGTTAAACTCCGCGGTGGTGCGCACACCCGTTTCGGGGTAGTAGAACTCCCAGAACCAGGTGTTGCCTGTCACCTCAATCGTCAGTGGCGCTTCCTCAGCGGAGAGCGTGCGCGGCTGCTGGTAGAACCCCAGCGTGAAGAAGAACAGAATAATGACCAGCACCGCGGAGCCCAGCGTCCAACCCAGCTCCATCCGGTTGTTACCGTGTACCTGCTTCGGCATTTCGTCGCTGGATCGGCGCCGGTACCTGACCACGGCGAAGATCAGCAGCCCTTCCACCAGCACGAAGACCAGCACGGCCATCGCCAGCACGATGTTGAACAGCCCGGAAATGTCCCGGGCATCCAGCGAGCCGGACTGCCCGCCTGCCTGCGCCAGCACCCGCCCCGCCAGCCCACCACCAGCCAGCAGGAACACCGCTCCGAACACCATCCACCGCAGGAACGCGTTGCGTTTGTTCATCACCAGAATCATCCTGACCAGGAGTTGAGCGTAAGTTTCAGACAAAATTTATCTTGTAATTCGATAAATCTAACTAATCGGCTCTTTATTGTCAACTTCGTCCAGACACGCAAGTGTTAGAAATATGCAGGAAATCCGTATACACAGCAGAGTCGACCAGGGAAATCGAGTTAAACAAGCGCGCCTGTTCGCCGGAATCCTTCCAGCGGAACAGGCGCGCACACTGATCGCGTTGCGAGGTCATGCACCACCACATGGAGGCGCGGTGCTCCAGCCCTGCAGCTCCTAGAGGATGGCCTACGTGCGGCGCAGCGCGCGCCAGACCCGTTCCGGCGTATACGGCAACTCACGGATCCAGACGCCGGTCGCATCATGGATCGCGCTGGCCAGCGCCGGCGCCACGCCATCCTTGGGGATTTCCGCCACAGCCTTCGCGCCAAACGGGCCGGTCGGCTCGTAGGTCTCCACAAAGATCACGCTCAGCTCCGGCATCTCATTGGCCTGGTAGAGATGGTAGTCGCCGAATTCGGTGGTGATCACCTGCCCGGTGGCGGTGTAGGCCATCTCCTCGCAGTGGGCATAACCCAGCGCCTGGGTCATACCGCCTTCCACCTGGCCGGAGGCGGTGATCGGGTTGATGGCGATCCCGCAGTCCACAACCATCAGCAGCTTCTCCACCGTCACCTGGCCGGTCTCCGTATCCACCAGCACTTCGGCGAACTGGGCGGCGAACGGCGGCGGGCTGTCATAGCTCATATGCGATGCCGTGAATGCGATCTGTTTCTGGTCGGCCTGGTGCAGGCTATGGAGGGCCACCTCCTCCAGCGTCACCGAGCGCCCGTCCGGTGCGACCACTGCCCGATCCAGGAGGTCCAGCTCATCGGGTTTCGTCCCGGGCAGCAGGTGCGTCGCAGCGTGCTCCAGGATCTGCCGGCGCACTTCCATAGCCGCTTTAAACACCGCCCCACCGCTGATGTACGTCGTGCTGCTGGCATACGCCCCGGTATCGAACGGCGTAAAATCCGTATCGGACGAGTATATAACGATGTCTTCCAGCGGGACGCCCAGCACCTCCGCCGCGATCTGGGCCAGCACCGTGTCGGAGCCGGTGCCCAGATCAGTCGCGCCCACCGCCAGGTTGAATGAACCGTCATCGTTGATCTTGATCGAGGCCGCACCCATGTCCAGCCCGGCGATGCCGGAACCGTGCATCGCCACGGCCATCCCCAGCCCACGCTTGAGCGGGCCATCGCCCGGCCGGCCGCGTTTTTGATCCCACTGCATCGCCCGCAGGCCGATCTGGACGGCTTCCTCAAGCGCGGAGGTGCGGATGATCTGGTCAAAGCCCTCGCGGCCCTCACCCAGCGCGCGGGACATCACCATCGAGTCGCCGACCTTGATCCAGTTCTTGCGCTTGAATTCAACCACATCCATCCCCAGCGCTTCGGCAATCTCCTCCATGTGCACTTCCAACGCAAAGAGACCCTGCGGCGCGCCGTAGCCCCGGTACGCGCCCGGGGTCGGGATGTTGGTATACACCACGTCGCACACAAATTTGCTGTAGGGCGCGTTGTAAGTCGTCAGCGCCCGGAAGCCGGACACCATCTGCACGGTCAGGCCATGCGTCCCGTACGCGCCAGTATTGCCGATCAGGTACAACTCCGCCGCCACAACCTCACCCTCACGCGTCACGCCGGTCTTGAAGCGCAGAATCTGCGGGTGGCGGCTACGCGCACTGGTAAACTCCTGCTCGCGGGTGTACTCAAAGCGCACCGGACGCCCGGTTGCCAGGGTCAGGTGCGCGCACAGGTCCTCGATCAGCATCTCCTGC